>NZ_JEXG01000017.1:0-76977 GCF_000581275.1 Acinetobacter sp. 809848 | reverse complement strand
TTACCAATTGCAGTACCTGCTACGCTACCTAAAGCAGAAGCGGCTGCTACATGTGTTGTATTGTCAGCATGTGCCACAGTAACCATTGAAGTTGCTAGAACAGCGCTACATAACCAAGCATTTAATTTCATTTTTGACTCCGTGTCCCTAGTTGCAGGACCCTATATCTTTTGTTACGGCAAATGTAACAAAACACTTCTCCCCAAATATGGAGAACCATCTTTTGATTATTGCAGTTTAGTGTCTGGTTTGTATGTTTTCTATTAAAATAGAATATTTAATACTCATATAGATAAATTAAGCTTTATTTAGTTTTGAAGGGGTTACTCATGATCAGAACATAGAAAATTTATTAAAGCTCTTGTCGCAGACGACATATGTTTATGTTGTGCGTACAGTAAAGAAAAGGGCCGTGTGTGACCTGCATAACCCTCAAGTACGGGCTGCAATTTTCCTTGTCGGATCTTTTCATTAACAATAAAGCTATAACTCTGACATATTCCTAATCCACTTTCAGCAAGAGAAACTACTCCCAAAATATCTTCTTTTACTAAAATCCGATTTGATGGTATCCATTGAATTTCATTATCACCATTTTTAAAAAACCATGGAGTAACCTTACCCGTGCTAGGTAATTCAAAGGCAATACATTGGTGATGGTTTAAGTCTTCCAAAGTTTGAGGAACACCCATACGTTTTAAATATTCAGGTGAGGCAACAAGTTGAAGAGGGGCAAGCTCCAAAGGTCTGGCAATGAGAGTGCTACTAGGAAGCTGACCTTGACGAATAGCTAAATCAAATCCTTCCGCAATTAAATCGACATTTCGATTAGAAATACTGACTTCTATTTGAATATCTGGATATTGCAAAAGAAATTTTTGTAGTAATTCTGGAAGGCGATAGTGTCCATAGGTAGTGGGTACACTTAATTTAATTTTGCCGGAAATTTGCAGTTGCTTACCTTGAATAGCACGCTCTGCATGGTCAATTAACTGAAATGCATGTTGCATCTTTTCATAATAAAGTTGACCAGCTTCAGTCAGGCTCAAATGACGAGTTGTTCTTCTAAAAAACTGAATGCCAAGTTTTTTCTCTAGCCGCGTAATTGTTCTACTAATGACTGAAGGAGTTGTTGCTAAATAAATTGCAGCTGCACTAATAGAAAGCTTCTCCGCCACAATTAAAAACACTTCAATATCGGCAAGATGGTCAAATTGACGTGACATTTAGTCCTCAAACGCAAAAAAGATTTGCAAAAGTGGTTGTTTATCTACCTGATTGGCAAAAATAGAATATATCCATCCCAGTTATAAATCCAGCAAATGGTTGGAATGAAGGTCGAATGATGAAATCTCTAAATAAAATAATGCTTGCAGTAGTTGCCGTTTCAGCAGCATTCAGTGCAAATGCTGCTCATGTGTTGGTTGTATTGTCTGATGAGGCGCATTTAGAGCTAAAAAAAGGTCATATTTTTAAAACAGGCTTTTACTTAAATGAGTTGATGCAACCTACAAAAATGCTTTTAGATGCAGGCCATACAGTAACTTTCGCTACACCAAAAGGGAAAGCTCCAACCTTAGATGAATCATCGAATAATGCGATGTATTTTAACCAAGATGAAAAAGCATTAAAGCAATATGCAGATTTATTGCATGATCTAAAATTAACATCTGCTCAAGATTCTCCAGTTGTGAGCCTATCTCGTATTGAACAAATTGGTGTAGGTCAGTTTGATGCTATTTATATTCCAGGTGGACATGCACCTATGCAAGATCTCTTAAAAGATAAACAACTTGGAAAAGTACTTACAGCTTTCCATAAAGCTGGTAAACCTACTGCGTTGGTCTGTCATGGTCCTATTGCATTAATGTCTACTTTACCTAATGCCTCGGAAGTAGTTGGTCAACTAGAACAAGGTAAAACAGTGAAAACTGGCGAATGGATATATAAAAATTATCGGATGACTGTAATTAGTAATCAGGAAGAAGAGCAGGCCAAAGCTTTATTAAAAGGTGGAGAAATGAAGTTTTATCCACAAACGGCTTTACAGTCACTTGGCGGTAAGTATCAAAGCAATACCACTGCATGGACTCCAAACGTAGTAGTGGACCGTGAACTTATTACAGGGCAAAATCCAGCGTCAGCTGTTTTGGTGGGCAAAACCTTATTGGAAAAATTAAAATAAGTAGGCGGGGCAAAGAGGTTTTTTAAACAAAGCCTCTATTGTCATATAGAGGAAAAAGATGACTTATTATTTCTTACAGAACAGCCAAATTATAGGCAAGTAAATAAATCTTATTCGAAATCATTATATTTATACGCCTCTACTTATTGGGAAAGTTGATGAATTGGCTGATTATATATGTCATTTAAGCAGCATAATCTGTAAACTATGCGCTATTTTTACGATTTTGCTTATCTTCTATACTTACATAGCGTTCGATAAGCTTTTTGGACTTTTGAGATATTTCCTCTTATGAAAGCGTCACTCCGTTTACGACTTGATCAACTCTGTGATCGACATGAAGAACTTACTGCATTGCTTGCAGATGCTGAAGTGATCTCCGATAACAAACGTTTCCGTAAATTGTCTCGTGAACATAGTGATTTATCTGAAATTACCGAAGTTTGGGGCAAATACCGTCAAGCAGAAGAAGATATTGAAACTGCTGAAATGATGAAGTCGGACCCAGACTTTAAAGATATGGCAGAAGAAGAAATTCAAGCCAATAAAACATTGCTTGAAGAATTAGAAAGCCAGCTCAACATTTTGATGATTCCAAAAGATCCGAATGATTCTAATGCGGCTTATTTAGAAATCCGTGCTGGAACAGGTGGTGATGAAGCTGCGATTTTCTCTGGTGATTTGTTCCGTATGTACAGCAAATATGCCGAGACACAAGGCTGGCGTATTGAAGTCCTTTCTGAAAATGAAGGCGAGCATGGTGGCTTTAAAGAAGTTATTTGCCGTGTAGATGGTGATGGCGTTTATGGTCGCTTAAAGTTTGAAAGTGGTGCTCACCGTGTACAACGTGTGCCAGCAACTGAATCACAAGGTCGTGTGCATACATCAGCGTGTACAGTTGCGATCTTGCCTGAAATTGATGTTGATACCAACGTTGAAATTAATCCGGCAGATTTACGTATTGATACTTACCGTGCGTCAGGTGCGGGTGGTCAGCACATTAATAAAACCGATTCGGCCGTGCGTATTACTCACATTCCAACCGGTACAGTCGTTGAGTGCCAAGAAGAGCGTTCACAGCATAAAAACAAAGCTAAGGCGATGGCATTGTTAGTATCGCGTTTAGAAAATGCTAAACGTGCAGCAGCAGATGCAGCAACTTCTGAAATGCGCCGTGATTTGGTTGGTTCTGGTGACCGTTCTGAACGTATCCGTACTTATAACTACCCACAAGGTCGTATGACGGACCATCGTATTAACCTAACTTTATATAAGTTAGACGCGATTATGGAAGGTGATTTAACTGAACTACTTGATAGCTTACATCGTGAATATCAGGCAGATCAGCTTGCGATGCTTGCACAGGAAAATGGCGGCTAATGAATATTGCTCAAGCGCTTGCAATTCGTGGTAAGCCTGATAGTTATGAACGACAAGAAAATGCTTGGTTACTTGAGCATTTTCTAAAAATCAATTCGCTTGAATTGAAGTTTAGACTTGAGCAAGAGTTAACAGCCCAACAAGAGCAAGATTACTTGGCTGGTCTTGAACGTATCCAAAATGGTGAGCCTTTAGCTTATGTGACGGGTTCACAACCATTTTGGACACTCGATTTAAAAGTAACATCTGATACTTTAGTACCACGTCCGGATACTGAGGTTCTAGTTGAAACCGTTTTAAATCTAAATTTGCCAAATACTGCAAATATTGTTGATTTGGGAACGGGAACAGGTGCAATTGCGCTTGCATTAGCAAGTGAACGTCCAGATTGGCAAGTCACGGCAACTGATATTTATGCGCCTACTTTAGAAGTCGCAAAAGAAAATGCACAAGCACATGATTTGCAACGTGTGAAATTTGCCTGCGGCGCTTGGTTTGACGCACTTGAACCACAAAAGTTTGATTTAATTGTTTCTAATCCGCCGTATATCGACCCTGACGATGAACACATGCAAGCTTTGGCTACAGAACCACGCCGTGCATTGGTTGCAGATCATCAGGGACTGGCTGATATTGAAATTATTATTGCTCAAGGGAAAAACTGGTTAAAACCGCAAGGCTGGATTGCACTAGAGCATGGTTATGATCAGGGACAAGCAGTTCGAGATATTTTCACAGAGCATGGTTTTAGTGAGATTAAAACCATTCAAGACTATGGCCAAAATGATCGAGTCACTTTGGCATGCTGGATTTAAAATTACTTTTGTAGCGTATCACGCCAACGTAACAGCCAGTTTTCTATAAGTTTCATTAAGGTATCGGTTACTTTACCCAATAGCGCCAATAAAATAATTGCAATGATAACAATATCTGGACGAGAGGTTTCTCTGCCATCACTGAGTAAATAGCCAATCCCTTGAGTAGCTGCAATCAGTTCAGCTGCAATCATAAACATCCACGATAAGCTTAAGCTGTTGCGTAAACCCGTTAAAATGCCCGGAGAGGCTGCCGGTAAAATAATAGATATAATCCGCTGAAAAGCATTAAGCCGATAAACTTTTCCAACTTCAATGAGCTTTTTATCTACATTATGAATTGCTGCAACTGTATTGGTATAGGTTGGAAAGAATGCTCCGATTGCAATCAATGTAATTTTAGAACCTTCGTCAATTCCTAACCAAAGCAATAACAGGGGAATCCAAGCAAGACTTGGAATTGATTTAATTGCTGAAAAAGTTGGTTCTAAATAAGCTTCTGCTTCTTTACTTAATCCAACCCAAATCGCAAAAATTAAACCTAAACCGCTTCCTATAATAAAGCCCAACAGAACACGCCATGTACTAATATAAATATGGGCAAACAGGTCGCTATGAGCTAAATCTAAAAAAGATTGCCATAAACTAGACGGTGCAGGCAGTAGATAAGCATCGATATAGCCATTTCTGACTAAAAACTCACAAGCCGTTAAAAAGATGAGTGGAATGAGTAGCGCTTTAAACCACCGTGTAAATTTGTGGTTTAGATGCTTTTTCTCAGATTTTAAAGCCTGCTGAGCTAAGAAGTGATTTAGCTCAGCTTTGTTAAGTGAATCACTCATATACTATTTCACGACTTTTTGAGCAAAACGTGGGTCTAGCAACTGATCAACCACTTGATTGACGTTAGTACCTTTTCTAACCAAATCTTCTTCAGTCAAAATTTTCCCAGAACGTTTTAGCGCTTGTGCTTGAGTTGCTGATGGAATGCTTTGATCGAAGTTGGTTCGGCTCAGTTGTAGTTTAGCCACAGGTAGAGGAAGTTTTGATTCTTGAGCTAAAAGTGCTGCCACTTTATCTGGATTGGCTTTTGCCCATTTTCGGGCTTGTTCATAGGCTTTAATAACGGCCTCTACCGCTTCAGGGCTTTGCTTTGCAAAATCTTCTTTAACGCTCAGTACACTATAGCTATTAAATCCAACATTACGATAAAGCAATTTGGCACCCGATTGAATTTGAGCAGAAGCCATTAATGGATCAAGTCCAGCCCAAGCATCTACTTGGCCACGCTCTAATGCAGTTTTGCCGTCTGGGTGTTGTAGATGAACCAGTTGTACATCACGTTTACTCAAACCGACTGTATCTAGTGCTTGTAGTGTAAATAAGAAAGGATCGGTTCCTTTGGTGGCTGCAATTTTTTTACCTTTTAAATCTTTTAGGCTTTTAATTGGTGAATTTTTTGCGACAACAAGCGCGGTCCATTCCGGTTGGCTTTGTACATAAACCGTTTTAATTGGACTACCATTCGCTCGACTTAATACAGCAGCTAATCCAGCGGTAGAAGCAAAATCGATGCTGTTACTGTTGAGATATTCTAATGAGCGGTTACTACCTTGACTAAAAACCCATTTAATTTGGGTATTTGGCAGTGCTTTTTCGAGAAGTTTTTGATCTTTAACGATTAAACTGGTTGGTGCATAGTAAGCATAATCAAGTTTAAGTGTAGTCGGAATTGCTGCAAAAGCAGATGAAGCAAATACAAACCCCAATGTTGATGCCAACAAAGTCTTTGGTAGAGAAAATTTTGATTTTAAAGACATGATAAAAATAAAACCGAAATGAAATAGGAGATCATCCTTTCACGTGTTTAGAGGCTTATGAACTTAGTTATTTTGATTTATAAATCAGTTTGAAAGATAAAAGTTTGAATAAAATTATAAATCACTGTTTTTATGACTATTATCAAATTTTAAATAATGCATTTATCTGAAATATTGAATTTAAAATACATAAATATCATAAGCTTAAACTCTAACGCCTTAAGCTTCATTCGATGTATATGTTATTGCTTGTGTCCAGTTAAATTATCTCGATATGCACCTGGGCTGACACCTGTCCATTTTTTAAAAGCACGGTGAAATGCACTTGGGTCATGGAAGCTTAAATCTTCACTAATATTTTGAATTGAGTCATTCGTTTTGCTTAAACGTTGAACAGCAATATCACAGCGGATTTCATTTTTAATTTGTTGATAGCTTACACCTTCATGTTTCAGTCTACGTTGAACGGTGGCTTCTGAAATATTGAGTTGGTGAGCTACATCTTTAAGTTCGGGCCATTGTGCAGGGTGGAGTTTCAATAAATGGCGACGAATAAGTACACTCAGGGCATTTTCATTTTTAAAGCGAACTAAAAGATTTTGCGGAGTTTGCTCTAAAAAATCATAAAGCGCTTTTTTATCTTTTTTAATTTTAATATCTAAATAGTGGGCATCGAACTCAACTCGATTTATCTCAGCATTAAATTGAATATCTTCACCAAAACGAACGAAATAGTCCTGAATATCTTGAGGTTTAGGACAACGTACCATAATAGTATTTAAACCAATTCGCTGGTCTACCAACCAACACATAAGTCCGTGCACTAATATTAAAAAGGTTGCGTAGGTAAACATGCGTTTAGGCTGTTCACGATCATGAATCACTAAATAAGCTTTGTCTTGCTCTCGAATGAGTTCTCCATGCATGTCATCTAGAACAAAGTTAAAAAACTTCAAAATATCGTAGAGTGCTTTTTCTAAAGTTTCAGCCGTACTGACGAGTTTAGTCAGTAATTTATAGCTTCCACGACGCATGGGGTGGCTATCCATTCCAAAAAACTCATCGTTCATGGCATTGGCAAGCTCTATCCACAATTGGGCATAGGTTGTAACAGGCACACGTGCCTTTGGCGACATCAGTAATTCAGCGGGGATGCCTGCTTTATTTAGAATTATTTGTGTATTTAGGCCTTTGGCATAAGCCGCACTCAGTGCTTCATGTACTAGTGCAATCGAAATTGTGCCTTTACTTAAAGAAGATTGGACAACCATGTCAAAGACTCATATTTTCTTCATATATTTCAAGTGAAATACTGCATATTTAAAATTTGGATTGATCAAAAGCTGCAAACATTTTGAGGCTTTTTGAAATTGTATCGGAAAACAACAACTTTTACTCTCACTACTAAGTTTAAAGAACATTTCTATAGGACATTACACAATGAAAATTCAAGGGAAACATTTCGTAATTACAGGTGGTGGGTCTGGTTTAGGTGCTGCAACAGCTGAGTATTTAGTCCAGCAAGGTGCTTCAGTTACCTTGGTAGACATGAATACAGAAGCAGGCGAGCAACAAGCAAAACAGTTGGGGCCAAAAGCTGACTTTGTAAAACTTGATGTGACCGATGAAGCTGCTGCTGAACAGTTCTTTAAAGATGTGTTGACAAAACATGGTCATTTGCATGGTTTGGTGAACTGTGCCGGTATTGGCCCTTCTGCGAAAGTGGTTGGCCGTGAGGGCATTCATGACTTGGGATTATTTGCAAAGACTTTAAATATTAATGTTACAGGTACATTTAACATGCTGCGTTTTGCAGCAGATGCAATGAGTAAAAACACGGTTGAAGAAGGTGAAGAAGATCGTGGTGTAATTGTTAACACTGCTTCTGTTGCCGCATTTGATGGTCAAATTGGTCAGGCTGCGTATTCTGCATCAAAAGGCGCTATTGTTGCGATGACATTGCCGATTGCTCGTGAGCTTGCGCGACATGCTATTCGTATTATGACCATTGCACCGGGAATTATGGAAACCCCAATGCTTAAGGGTATGCCACAAAATGTACAAGATGCTTTGGGGCAAATGGTGCCGTACCCATCTCGTTTAGGAAAACCAGAAGAGTTTGCTCGTTTGGTGGCACATATTGCTGAAAACTCTTACTTAAATGGTGAAGTCATCCGTCTAGATGGTGCAATTCGTATGGCAGCAAAATAATAAAAATAAGGATGCTGAAATGATCTTAAATGCTGAACAAAGTATGGTTCAGGAGATGATGCGTAACTATGCGCAAAATCAGTTAAAGCCAACTGCTGCACATCGCGATAAAACTCATGAATTTCCAGCTCAGGAACTCAAAGATTTAGGTGCACTAGGCGCTATGGGGATGACCGTGCCCGATGAATGGGGCGGTGCAGGAATGGACTATGTATCTTTGGTACTCGCAATTGAGGAAATTGCCGCAGGCGATGGTGCTATTTCGACAATTGTAAGCGTACAAAACTCTTTGATTTGCGGTATTACACTGGCATACGGTTCAGAGCAGCAAAAACAAACCTATTTGCCAAAATTTGCCTCTGGCGAATGGCTAGGATGCTTTTGTTTAACTGAGCCACATGTCGGTTCCGATGCGAGCGCGATTTTATGTAAAGCCGAGCGAGATGGCGACCATTGGGTGCTTAATGGCGTAAAACAATTTATCACCAGTGGTAAAAATGCCCAAGTGGCTTTGGTGTTCGCGGTCACAGATAAACAAGCTGGTAAAAAAGGTATTTCGTGCTTTCTTGTACCCACCAATACACAAGGTTACTTGGTGACTCGTATTGAAGACAAAATGGGTCAACATGCTTCAGATACAGCGACCATTACTTTTGAGGACTGCCGAATTCCTTTAGAAAATTTGGTGGGGCAAGAGGGTGAAGGTTATAAAATTGCATTATCTAATTTGGCAGCTGGACGTATTGGTATTGCAGCTCAATCGGTAGGTATGGCAAGAGCGGCTTTTGATGCAGCGGTGCAATATGCAAATGAGCGTAAAGCTTTTGGAGTCGAATTAGTTCAGCATCAGGCGGTTGGTTTCCGTTTAGCCGATATGGCGACCCAGATTGAAGCGGCACATCAGTTGGTTTTACATGCTGCAACTTTAAAAGATGCGGAGCTACCTTGTTTAAAAGAAGCCTCAATGGCAAAGCTATTTGCATCTACTATGGCTGAGCGGGTGTGTTCGGATGCGATTCAAATTCATGGTGGTTATGGATATGTGAGTGATTTCCCTGTAGAGAGAATTTATCGTGATGTTCGTGTAAGCCAGATTTATGAAGGTGCTTCTGATATTCAACGTTTGGTGATTGCGCGTGAAGTGGCTCAAGTTTAAATATTAGATTTTTAAAAAATGTTGTTGACTGCAAAAAAACCGCAATTGTTATGCGGTTTTTTGCAATTAAATGAAACTCACTTTTTAAGGATTAAATTTGAGCTTTGACTTCCTCACCAATCAAATAAAAAGTTCCGCCTGCAATATAGTGCAGGCTGCGAAGTTCTTTTGGCGCATCTTGAAAATGCCAGTGCCCATCTCTAAAAACGCGGCTATCTGCCCATGCACCTACAACAGAACCAATAAATAAATCATGAGCTGACTGATTATGTGGTTCTGGAATAAGTTTACAGACAAGCCATGCAATGCAACCTGATACAAGCGGGCTGGTAAGGCCTTCTTGATAGAATAGCTCAACACCGCAATGCTCAAGTTTTTCTGGATCATCCAACTTATTAATGGTTCCAAGTTGATGAGTCAGATCGAGCTGTGCATAGCAGGGAACTTGTAGTGTGAAATAGCCACTTTGCTCAACGAGTTGTCGGGTTTTAGTGCTTTTGTCGAGAACTACGGACACTTTAGCTGGTTTGAACTCTAAGGCACATGCCCAAGCGGCAGCCATCACATTGCGGTCATCACCATGTTGTGCAGAAACAAGCACAGTTGGGCCATGATTTAATAAACGATAAGCTTTTTCTAACTCTACAGGTGCAATATATGATTGCGTCATATTTAGCCTAAGTAATAAAGAAAATAGATATTTCTATTGTTGCAGAAAGCTTGATAGATGCAATGTTGATAAATAAGCTTTATTAGAATAAAAAAGTTGTTTCTATTTTATAGCTTTCATAATAACGAACTTAATCATAAAATCATTTCGCTTCTAAGTGAAAGGATTAACGTGTGACCGAGCTTCAAGATATCGATTTTGTAGAGTTAAGTGATGAAGAAATGCATCTCTATAGCCGTCAGATTTTACTTGATGGATGGGATATTGAAGCTCAGGAAAAACTCAAACTTGCTAATGTGCTGATTGTAGGTGCTGGTGGAATAGGATGTAGCAGTGCGGAGTTACTAGCGCGAGCAGGGGTTGGGAAAATTACACTGATTGATGCAGATATGATCGAAATAAGTAATTTACAGCGTCAAATTGCATTTGGTCATGAAGATATTGGTCGTTACAAAGCAGAAATTTTGGCTAAACGTTTACAGAAAATTAACCCTTATATCTGTGTCGAATACTACAACGAACGTTTAGACGAACATAATATTGATAGACTTGTTGAACACCAAGATGTGGTTTTAGATGGATGTGATAATTTTACAACTCGCTATTTAGTAAATGCAGCTTGTAAGAAACATCAGGTCGCATTAATTAGTGCTTCAGCAATTGGTTTTCAGGCACAAATGTTTATGGTTGAAGGTGATTCAGCTTGTTATGAATGCCTTTTCCCAAAAGAACAACCTGCCAATGAGGGGCTGCGCTGTGCAGAGTCAGGGGTACTGGCAACTACTCCTGTAATGATAGCGTCATTACAAGCGCATCACACTTTGCTATATTTAGGTTTAAATCGTACACCTTTAAAGCAGAAACTATTATTGTGGGATGGTTTAAATATGACACAACGTATTGTTAGTTTTGATAAAGATGTAAATTGCCCACTTTGTCAGGCAAGCTAATCAGTAAATTAAACAAAATTTGCTACACTCAACCTGAATGATTTGGTTTTGAAGAAATATGAAAAAAAATATTTTGTTTGATGGGCTGCGTTCAGTCGCCCGCATTGGTGAAACAGCAGTGGTTGCGGCCAAAGCTGGAATTAAATACGCAACTGAAAAACCAAGTAATGCCAAACTCATGCGAGAGACTTTTGAGTCACTTGGTTCAACTTATATTAAGCTTGGTCAGTTTATTGCGAGTACGCCATCGCTTTTCCCACGTGAATATGTAGAAGAATTTCAAGGTTGTTTAGACCAGACACCAACACTCCCATTTAGTTATATTCAAGGTGTGCTTGCATCTGAGTTTGAAGGGCGCGATTTAAGCCAGATTTTTAGCTATATCGATGAAAAGCCATTAGCTTCTGCATCAATTGCTCAGGTTCATGCAGCTAAGCTGACCACAGGTGAAGATGTCGTTATCAAAGTACAAAAGCCTGGTGTTGAAACCATTTTATATACAGACTTAAGTGTAGTACATTGGGCTGCCAAGCTGCTCGAACGTGCTGTACCAAAGATCAAATTCGCAGCTCTTTCTGAAATTGTAGATGAAATTAAAAGCCGTATGGTCCGTGAAGTCGATTTCATTGAAGAAGCACAAAACCTAGATGATTTTGTGGAATATCTTAATATTTCACAAAATAAAGCAGCGACAGCGCCTAAAGTTTATCATCAGTTTTCTACACGTCGTGTCTTAACTATGCAACGTCTATATGGTGTGTCTTTGACAGACTTTAGTGTTGTAAAACAATATGCTAAAGATCCTTCGCAAGTACTGATTACTGCCATGAATACATGGTTCGGTAGTCTTATGCTGTGTAAGAGTTTTCATGCTGACTTACATGCTGGGAACCTAATGTTGCTTGAAGATGGGCGTATTGGTTTTATTGATTTTGGTATCGTCGGCCAGTTAAAACCTGAAGTTTGGACTGCATGTATTGCATTTATGGATGCCTTACAAAAAACTGATTATCAGGCAATGGCTGAAAATATGCTGAAAATGGGTATGACCCATAACAAAATTGACGTTCAGGTGTTGGCTCAAGATCTAAAACGTTTGTTTAATGGCGTATTAATGGCCGATCCGCAACAGATCTTGTCTTCAAATCCAGCCGATTTAAATGACATCATGATGGATATGGTAGGTGTAGGCGAACGCCACGGGATTAAATTCCCACGTGATTTTGCTTTATTATTTAAGCAAATGCTTTATTTCGATCGTTTTATGCGCGTACTCGCACCATATACTGATATTTATGCAGACCAGCGTTTGAAAATGGTTCAAAATATGGAACCTGCTTCGTTATTAAAGCACTAAGGTCAGTTTAAATTTATGGATGCCATTATTATTGAAGGCTTGAAAGTTGAGACAGTCATTGGCTGTTTCAACTGGGAAAGACAAATCATTCAACCTTTAATGTTGGATTTAACCATCCATAATGATTTGAGCCGCGCAGCAGAGTCTGACAAGCTTGAGGACACTCTCAACTATGCGCAGATTTGTGAGTTATCGGCTCAAACCATTCAACAAGCCAAACCTGAATTAATCGAGCATGCAGCACATCTGGTTTTACAATGTTTGTTTGAAACCTTTCCATCAATTGAAAAAATTACCATAACCATCCGTAAGCCAGCCATCATTGCAGAAGCAAATGCTGTAGGAATTCGTCTTGAACGCACCAGAAACAATTTTTGCGCTCGCCCTAGCGAGTAATTTAGACGCAGATCAGCACTTTACTTTTGCTTATACGCAATTGGCAACATTGGGGAAAGTGCAGTTTTCATCTGTTTATCAAATTCCATGCCGAGATGGTATTGGAGATGATTATTGGAATTCGGCATGTCTATTAAAAAGCACTTTATCGTGTGAACAAATTGAATCTTTTCTAAAGAAACTTGAGTCAGATTCGGGGCGTGTTCGTCCGTCGCATCATATTTCTTTAGATGTAGATTTGATTGCATGGGGAAGTGATCTGGACCATATGCAATTTAATTCTAAAAAGCTACCTTTGGCACTCGATGTAAAAATTCCTTTATATGAACTTTGGCATCGTGAAGCCTTAAAGGCTGATAGCATGATTTATCCAGTCGTTAATTTTAAAGTTTAATACCCTTCAAACTAAATTTTACGCAAACTTTACGCGGGCTTTGACTTCCTCAATAGAGAATTTACGGGTATTTTATCGATACTGAAATTCACTAAATTAGTGTTATTTCAGGACAATAAAGATGCTTATAAATTCTCAAATGCGCATCTTGCATCAGTCTGGCATTGTCTTATGCGGACTTAAAACAAATGATATTTCTTCATCTCTCCTTATTTCCAGTCTGGCAAATCAAGCCAAGGGGTATAGAGGAGAATAGCCATGTTAGAACTTATACTTGTTTTATTTATTGCTATTTTTCTAGCATGGTGCCTCAGTAAATATTTATCCAAAGTGATGGCAAATCAGCCGATGTGGGGTGATGGATTATTTCGCTGGATTGAAAATCCTGTATACCGCTTATTAGGTGTATCTCCACAACAACAAATGAATTGGAAACAATATTCTCTAGCATTTGTTGTGAGCTGTATTTTTCTTGCAGTGGCTATTCTTGCTATTTTTATGACGCAAGCATGGTTACCATTAAACCCGAACCATGCACCAAATATGAGTTGGGATTTAGCGCTACACACTGTTATTTCATTTTTAACAAACACCAACCAACAGCATTATTCTGGTCAGGCTCAATTATCTTATTTGTCGCAAATGACAGGTATTGTGGGCTTGCAAGTCATTACTCCAATGATGGGGCTGGCTTTGGTGGTTGCAACATTAAGAGCTTTCTTTTATCAGCGTCCAAGCCATATTGCGGCCGATGTTGCCGAGCAGCCAGATCAAATTTTAATTGGTAACTATTGGGCAGATGTAATTCGTCCTACAGTTCGCTTTTTGCTTCCACTCTGTTTTGTCTGGTCATTGTTGCTTAACAGCCAAGGCGTGCCAGCAACTTTCCAAGGTGGGCCAGAAGTACAACTTATTGATAAAGCCAATAGCGTTGAAACTCAAAAAATTCCTTTAGGACCAGTTGCGCCAATGGTGGCGATTAAGCAATTAGGTAGTAACGGTGGTGGTTGGTACGGTCCAAATAGTTCTGTGCCTTTAGAAAATCCAACACCATTTTCTAATTTACTAGAAATGATTGCGATCTTACTTATTCCAATCACAGTCATTTTTATGGTTGGGCATTTTACTCAGCGTAAAAAGTTTGCTTACTTTGTCTTTGGCAGCATGCTTTTCATGTCAATTATTTCAGGTGCAGCGGCTGTCTGGTCTGAGAGTATGTCATCGACAGCATCTCAATTTGCCGTAATGGAAGGTAAAGAACAACGATTTGGTCCAGCAGCATCAGCAGTTTGGGCAGCGCTTACTACACAGGTAAATAACGGCTCGGTCAATATGATGCATGATTCTTCTGCACCGCTTACCGGTTTAGTCGAACTCATTAACATGCTGATTAATGCCATTTGGGGTGGTGTGGGCTGTGGTCTTCAACAGTTTATGATTTATCTGTTACTCGCAGTATTTATTGCAGGTTTAATGACAGGTCGTACCCCTGAATTGTTTGGGCGCAAGATTGAAGCCGCAGAAATTAAGTTGCTCGCGATTATTATTTTGATTCAACCTTTAGTCATTCTTGCATTTACCGCATTAAGCCTCAGCGTTCCAGGCATATCTGGAATTAGTAATCCAGGACCACATGGTATTAGCCAAGTGTTCTACGAATATGTTTCTGCATTTGCCAACAATGGTTCAGGTTTTGAAGGTCTTGGAGACAACACTGTATGGTGGAATGTCACTTGTAGTATCGCTCTACTGTTAGGACGTTTTCCGACCTTAATTTTGCCATTAATGATTGCGACACGTTTAGCAGCAAAAAGAAAAGCACCCGAAACAGCAGGTAGTCTTCAGGTTGAAACTCCAACCTTTGCTTTAACGCTGATTACGATTGTTGTGTTGCTTACCTTATTACAATTTATGCCAGTTCTTGTCCTTGGGCCTATTGCCGATCAACTTTTGTTGGTTAAAGGCTAAGGAGGCGAGTGAAAATGAATACACAAACTCATGTAAATAGCCATAAACAAACCATGGCAGTGCCAAATTTTGAAGTTTGGAAAAATGCATTTGTGAAACTGCTACCGCAGCATGCAATTAAAAATCCTGTCATGGCAATTGTCTGGCTTGGAACAGTGGTTACAGGCATTAGTACAATCTTAGGTTACACCACGCTGTTATTTGGTTTCACGGTTACAGCAATTCTGTTTATTACCATTTTATTTGCTAATTATGCTGAAGCGGTTGCAGAGGCCAGAGGTCGTGGACAGGCATCTTCATTACGTGCAGCAAGAGAAAATTTAACGGCTCGAAGACTCAACTCTTTGACAGACCGTCAAGCGACTCAAGTTGCAGCGACTGAACTTCATTTAAATGATTTTATTGAAGTACATGCAGGTGAGCTTGTTCCAGCCGACGGTGAGATTGTAGAAGGCTTTGCCACTATTAATGAATCGGCTGTTACAGGTGAGTCAGCACCTGTGTTACGTGAAGCCGGAACAGACCGTTCAGGTGTTATTGGCGGAACCAAAGTTCTTACAGATCGTATTGTTGTGCAAGTGACTGCTGAATCTGGTCAAAGTTTCTTAGACCGTATGATTGCTTTGGTTGAAGGTTCAAATCGCCAGAAAACTCCGAATGAGATCGCACTTGGCTTTTTGTTAATGGTAATGACAATCACGTTTTTAATTGTCGTGATTAGCTTGCCATTTATTGCCAAGTATTTGCATATTGAACTTGATCCAGTCGTGCTCGTGGCGTTATTGGTCTGCTTGATTCCTACAACCATTGGTGGCTTGTTACCTGCGATTGGTATTGCGGGGATGAACCGTGCACTCAAGGCCAATGTTTTGGCGAAATCGGGGAAAGCTGTCGAAGTTGCGGGTGACATTGATGTGCTTTTACTCGATAAAACAGGAACCATTACTTATGGTGACCGTCAAGCGACCTCTTTTTATCCTTTAACTTCGGTAACCGAGTCTGAGTTGAGAGCTGCTGCTTGGGTAAGTTCACTTGCCGACCCAACACCAGAAGGGAAATCGATTGTTAAGTTAGCAAAAGAGCAAGGGCTAAAACAGCAAGAACCTGAGCAAGCCGAATTTATCTCTTTTAGTGCTTCTACCCGAATTTCTGGTGTGAATTTACCGAATGGTGACCAAATTCGTAAAGGTGCATTAGATGCAATCTTGAAATTTGTAGATGAGGATTATTCTCAAGATTTAGAATTAAAAGCGCGTGTTGAACAAGTTGCCAAAAAAGGAGCAACACCTTTAGTGGTCGCTAATCAACATCATGTGTTGGGTGTGATTGAACTCTCAGATGTGATTAAACACGGTATTAAAGAACGTTTTGCTCGTTTAAGAGAAATGGGTATTAAAACTGTCATGGTTACAGGTGATAACCCATTAACTGCGGCCGCGATTGCTGCTGAAGCTGGTGTAGATGATTATATTGCCGAAGCAAAACCAGAAGACAAATTAGCTTGTATTCGCACCGAACAACAACAAGGTCGTTTAGTTGCAATGGTCGGTGACGGAACCAACGATGCACCAGCATTAGCTCAAGCCGATATTGGCTTAGCCATGAATTCAGGTACACAAGCTGCAAAAGAAGCTGGCAATATGGTCGATTTAGACTCAGACCCAACCAAACTACTTGCTGTGGTCGAGATTGGGAAACAGCAGCTGATTACCCGTGGCGCTTTAACAACATTTTCGTTGGCAAACGACGTCTCTAAATACTTTGCCATTTTGCCTGCATTGTTCGCTGCTGCGATTCCACAAATGCAAGTATTGAATGTAATGCATTTAGCAAGTCCAAACAGCGCGATTTTATCTGCATTAATTTTTAACGCGATTATTATCCCGCTATTAATTCCAATCGCACTACGTGGCGTGAAATTTAAACCTTCAACGGCAACTCAGTTATTACGTCGAAATATGTTGATTTATGGAGTAGGCGGTGTGGTTCTGCCATTCATTGCCATTAAAGCTATTGATGTAGTGATTGTTCAATTATTTGGTTTGTAATCTGGAGTTTGAAATGAAAACTTATGTACAAAATTCAGAAGCAAATTTGGGTCAGACCTTAAGAGCATCTTTGGGATTATTAATTTTTACCTTAGTTGGCTGTGGCGCTGCTTATAGTGCTATTGCTACAGGTGCAGGACAGGTGTTATTTAACAATCAAGCGAATGGTAGTTTGATTGAAATAGATCATAAAGTTTTAGGGTCAAAATTAGTTGCTCAGCCATTTGTTGGAGAGGCTTATTTTCATCCGCGTCCTTCAGCAATTGCTTATGACCCGATGGCTATGGCAGGTACAAACTTAGCGCGTACTAATCCTGAACTACAGCAACAAATTGATGCTCAGATTCTTGCTGTGAAAAAACAAGATCACACGGGCAATACACCGATTCCAAGTGATTTGGTGACTAAATCTGGTAGTGGTATTGATCCGCATATTAGTCCTGAATCTGCTCAGTTACAGGTTTCTCGAGTGGCTCAAGCTCGTCATTTAGACCCTAAGGTTGTGGAAGAGCTTTTGCAAAAGTATGTTGAACCGAAGCAGTTTGGTGTATTGGGGCAAGCTCGTGTTAATGTATTACAGCTCAATATTGCTTTAGATCAATTACAATCTACACATTAACTTAAAAATAAAGTTGTTAGTTTACCGGATGATATCAAGTGCAAAGCAATCGCGAAAATCAGGCTGAGGCCTTATTAAATCATGTCAACAGATATCAAGCCGGTCGACTAACGGTTTTTCTTGGTGCGGCACCAGGTGTAGGAAAAACCTATGCCATGCTCGCCCGCGCCAAAGAATTATTTCAACAGGGCACAGATGTTGTTGTTGGTATTGTTGAAACTCATGGAAGAATCGAAACTCTAAAAATTTTGGAAGGCTTGCCTCAAATTTCTAGAAAAGAAGTGCAATATCAGGGGCATATTTTAGAAGAAATGGACTTGGATGCTATTTTACTTAGGCATCCGCAAATCGTTTTGGTTGATGAATTGGCTCATCGCAACGTCCCAAATAGTCGTCATGAACGGCGGTGGCAAGATGTTAATGAGTTGCTAGACGCAGGTATTGATGTATTCACCACTATAAATATTCAACATTTAGAAAGCCTAAATGATGTGGTCTATCAAATTACAGGCATTCGAGTAAATGAAACAGTACCAGATCGGGTATTTGATCGTATTCGAGACATTCGCTTAATAGATTTACCCGTCAGTGAGCTTATTGAAAGGCTCCATCAAGGAAAAGTCTATGTGCCAGAGCAAGCAAATCTGGCATTACAAGGCTTTTTTAGCATTTCAAATTTAACGGCATTACGTGAACTGGCAATGCAATGCGTTGCTGAGCATGTCGATTCAGACTTAAAAGAGAGTTATGCCTCAAAGGGTTTGAAATCTATATCGTTACAAAATGAATTGATGATTGCGATAGATGGGCAAGGCTCTTCTGAATATTTAGTGCGAGCAGGCTGTCGCTTAGCAGAACGTAATGGGGCTACATGGACTGTAGTAAATGTTGCTAGAAGTTTGGACTTTGGGCAGAGTTCAGTGAGTTCTTATAAAAAAGAATACATCGAGATTGACCGTGCGTTTGAGTTGGCTCGACAACTAGGTGGTCGAACTGAAGTTTTATATGGGCCGCGAGTTGCATCAGTGTTAATGGATGCCGCCGTTGATCGAGGTATTTCCAATCTTGTCATTGGTAAAAGTATTTCACCGTGGTGGTTAAAGTTATTTAAGAAAAATTTAGCTCAGCAATTATTAAATCAAGAAAACTCAATTGCTTTAACCATTTTGCACCCAGAACAGGGTACTAAAAAGATTAATCAGCTCAAAAAGCCTTCATTTTTATCATTAAAAGAAAGTGTTTTTGTTTTAGCTGTGACGTGCGGTAGCATTTTTCTAGCTCACTTCGCCGAAGTTCTATTTGGTATTGAAGACTTCTCTGTCATTTTTATTATTTCTGTTTTAATTGTTGCAACGAAAACCCGAATGTTAGCTGCAGTAGTGGCTGCTCTTATTTGTTTCTTAGCCTATAATTTTTTCTTTATTGCCCCGCGTTATACCTTTCAGATTTCAGCACACCAAGGGGTAGTCACCGTTGTTGCTTTTTTTGCAGCAGCTTTAATTGCTGGCCGTTTAGCTTCTCAGTTACGCCAGCAAGTTTTGTCTTTAAAAGCTGCGAATGCTTACACTACGGTAATGCAAGACTTGGCGCGTAAGCTTTCTAGTGCAGTAAACCTTGAAGAAGTCATGCAAACAGGACGTATGACTTTAGAAACACAACTTCAAACTAAAGTGTGGATTTCTATTCGAGATAAGGTAATTTCATCTGATATTGAGCTAAATGATAAAGAAAAAGTAGCCGCAGAATGGTGTTTGAAACACAAGCAGCCGTGTGGGCGTTTTACCGATACTCTGAGTCAGTCAAACTGGTGGTTTTTACCTCTTTTAGAACAAAAAAATAGCCTAGGTATTGTGGGAATTTACTTTAAGGATGAAGTGGTTTCCTTAAATTTTGAGCAAAAAAAATTGACTGAAAGTGTAATTGAGTACATTGCACAGGCAGTACTTCGAACCCAATTGGTCAATGAGCTTGAACAAGCAAAAGTCACCAGTGAAACAGAGCGCTTACGTTCTGCTTTATTATCTTCGGTATCGCATGATTTACGTTCGCCACTTGCTTCTATCATTGGCGCAGCAGACACGCTTGCTAATTTTAAAGCTGATATGTCAGAACAAGACCAACAAGATCTGCTTGAAACAATTCATTTAGAAGGTGAGCGTTTAGACCGTTACATTCAAAACTTACTTGATATGACACGCTTAGGTCACGAAGGTCTAACTTTAAAAAGAGACTGGATTGGGGTAGATGAATTAATTGGTTCGGCAACCCGCCGTTTAAAGCGTTATAAACCAGATACACAAGTGGTCGTTCAGTTATCTGAGCAACAAATTAGTTTATATGTTCACCCAGCACTGGTAGAACAAGCTATTTTTAATGTTTTAGAAAATGCCGCAAACTTTTCACCTCCAGATGAACCAGTCATGATTCGTGCTCATCTTGTGTCAGAAGATGAAGTAAAAATTGAAATTGAAGATAGAGGAACGGGAATTCCTGAAGACGAAAGACATCGTATTTTCGATATGTTTTACACGATGGAACGAGGAGACCGTGGAAAGTTTGGTACTGGTTTAGGGCTTACAATCGTAAAAGCGATTATTGGTGCTCATATGGGTACAATAGAAGCATTTTCAGGGCGCCAAAATAAAGGTACTTTAATTCAAATCAGATTACCCATTCACCCAGTAAAAGAATAAGTTGTAAATTCATGATAAGTTCCGAAACCTCACCTGTAGAAACACGTATTGTGATTATTGATGATGAGCCTCAAATCCGTAAATTTTTAGACATTGCTTTAAGAACTCAAAAATACAAAACCACGCTCTGTGAAACGGGTTACAAAGGCCTAGAGGCATTGGCAACCCAAGGGGCTGATTTGGTTATTTTAGACTTAGGCTTACCTGATTTAGATGGGAAAGAAGTCCTCCAAGAATTACGTAGCTGGTCGAATGTTCCCGTTATTGTGTTATCTGTACGCGCTGATGAATATGAAAAAGTTGCCTTGCTAGACGCAGGGGCAAATGACTACATGACCAAGCCTTTTAGTGTGCAAGAGCTTTTGGCACGCATACGTGTCATTTTAAGAAATCAACCGATTCAACAAGAAGCTCATGTGTATGACGATGGCTATCTCAAGGTTGATGTCATGCAACGTTTAGTTTGGATCGAGCAACAACCAATTACTTTAACTCGAAAAGAGTTTCAACTTTTGACACTATTAATGCGCTATCAAGGGCAGCTTTTAACACAGCCTCAGCTCTTAAAAGAGCTATGGGGACCCACCCATCAGGAAGATACGCACTATTTACGTATTTTAGTGGGCAAGTTACGCAGTAAACTGGGGGATAACGCGATTCAGCCACGTTATATTGCTACTGAACCAGGTGTTGGGTTACGTTTTTTAGCTAAACAGAAAAATCATTAATTAGATATAAAAAAACCTTAGGGTATTTCTCCCTAAGGGTTTGCAAAGTGGTTTATAGTTTTTTTGCTTTTTTTATTTATATATCCCAATGTTGTTCTGCTTCGGTCATTTGACTATAAATATTTTGATATTCAGCATGTTTAACTGTGAACCAATGCTCTACAAAGTCTGCTCCTAAATATCCTTTTAAAATAAGACTTCCTTTAAATATTTTTAAGGCTTCCGGTTGGTTATTTGCTAGTAAAATGTGTTCGTCTGGAAATTTTAAAAGATGTGCTGGTTTTGGGAGCGGCAATTTATGAGATAAGCCATAAGACACACCAGCTAAAATAGTCGCTGTAACAAGATAAGGGTTACAGTCAGCTCCAGCAACACGATATTCTAAGCGTTGATTTTGTAAATCTGAGCATGGAATTCGTATTGCGACATTTCGGTTATTGGTATCCCAATTGGCTTCTAATGGCACATGATGACCAATTTTAAAACGTCTATAAGAATTAATATTAGGCGCTAAAATCGCCATAGATGCAGGCATTAACTCAATTAGGCCACTAATCGCGCTCAATAATTTGGCTGAAAGCTCATTTTTTTCTACTTCTGAGCTAAATATATTTTCATGGTATTGATTAAGTATGCTCATATGAAAATGCATGCCACTACCAGCCTTTGCTAAGTTTGGTTTCGCCATGAAACAAGCAGTTAAGTCATGTTTTCTTGCGACTTGCTTTACAATTCTTTTTAAAGCATTAATTTGATCGCAGAGTTTTAAAATGTCATGGCTGTGTTGAAGATTTAATTCGTATTGTCCAGGGGATGATTCCGCAACAATTGCGGTAATTTCAATTGATTGTAGTAAGGCTGCTTTTTCAACTTCATCTAGGACTTGTTGATAGTTATTTGGCGCATCTATATCAAAACATTGGTTTTCTGAACATGTCTCGAATTGATGCTGAGGTGAGAAAAGGTAAAACTCTAGCTCGGCAGCCATGACAGGAAAATAATTATTAGCATGTAACTGATTTAATAATTTTTTTAATATATTACGTGGTTCATAGCGACAGTCTGAACCATCTTCTTCTTGCATTGATAGGTAAAGCTGAGCATTTAATTCTGGGGATAAGGCACTTGGTTGCAAGCTGCCTAAAATGGGTAGGCAAAGTCTATCTGGTTCACCAATATATTTTCCCAAGCCTGTTTCTTCAATCACTTTTCCATCAAGGCTCATGGCATAAACAGAAAGAGGAAAATAACAGCCATTAGATAGATTTTTCAGACTCTTAACTTCAATTCGTTTGCCACGAATATGCCCGTTTAAGTCATGCAGACAAATATCAATGTGCTGAGTGTGGGGATATAAACTTAAATATTCATCAACTTCTTTCAAAAAAAGCTCTGAGTTGAAAATGTCGGTTTGTGTTGGAGGAATAAAATCATCTGATATTTTAAATGCCTTAAAAAGAGGATTTTGTAAGTTTAAGTTTGGATAAATAAGCGTACTCATTATAAAAAACCTTGGTGGTTATTTAGCTAAAATCCTAACTTAGCCTTTGAAGTTAATCTCGTAAAAAAAGAGTAAAATAATGAAAGGTTTTTCTATGGGGTTTGTTGCTTTTATTTATTAATAATCAATGTTTTGAATCTAATTTTTGCAATCAATTTTTAAAGTAAAATTAGCGTATAAGATCAGTTGGCGTATTATAAAATTCTACGGATTTCTCTTTTTTAAGTTAAACAAAGCTAAAATTTAAGCTTCTCATTTGGTGAGATGGTCAAACTGCTTTAAACTTAAATGCTTATCCAGTTAAACATTTATTTATAAATCTTGAATTGAGCAAGGCTTATATAGCACATGTACTGGAATTTTATTTTTTGCGTTTTTTAATTTTATTTTTGAGTTTTCTTAATATGAAAAATATCGGGTTAGCCATTTTAGCAATCAGCCTTTCAGGTTGTGCTGCAATGAGCGTAGAAGAATGTAAGACTGCGAATTGGTCATTAGTGGGTGAGAAAGATGGTTCAAAGGGATCTTCGCCACGTTTAGATCAATATTATAAAGCGTGTGGAAAAGCCAATATTGTTCCAGATCAAAAGTCATATGAACGTGGATATAAAGAGGGCTTAGGGTATTATTGCCAGCCATCAAATATTTTTTATAACGCTTTAGAGGGTAACGGCAATATTAATGTATGCCCAATCGAGCAGCGTAATCGTTTAATACCTTATTATCGAGCAGCTTCCGATTACTACAACGCAAAAAATGAATATGAGCGTTATGACGAAAAGTTTAAGCAATATTCTGATAATGCTTACAACGAAAAATTAAAGCCAGAAGAGCGTGAACGTTATCGTAAGCTTTTAAGAGAATTACAAATTGATCGTGACCGTATTAACAGAAACTATTGGAACTCAATTCGAGATATCGAACGTTTCAAATATGATCACGGCTTAAAATAAATATTTTAAAAAAGGATTGATCTGAATGAGATCAATCCTTTGGTTTTTAAAGATAATAACTGGTTTTTGTCATTAACTTTGAAATAGCAGTCATTGTGATTTTTACTGCATATGGTAATTCAACACCGCCTGCTTCAAGTGCAGTATGACGGTGATGCAATTCATCTTCATTCATTTGCTCTAAAATTTTACGAGAGCGTTCATCTTGAGCAGGTAACTGGTTTAAGTGATCTTGTAAATGCAGACTAACCTGACGCTCAGTTTCAGCAACAAAACCTAAGCTATATTTGTCACCAGCAATACCGGCAAGGGCACCCATGCCATATGACAATCCGTACCAGATTGGATTTAACAAACTTGTATGACTGTTTAATTCTTTTAAACGATCTTCACACCAAGCTAAATGATCTTGTTCTTCAATCGCTGCTTGTTGCATTTCTTGGCGTACATTTGGCAATTTCGCCGTTAATGCTTGCCCATGGTAAAGTGCTTGAGCACATACTTCACCACTGTGGTTAACACGCATTAAACCTGCGACATGGCGAGCATCTTCTACACCAAGTTTTGTTTCTACTGTTTCAGCTGGATTTTGACGCTGTGCTGCTGTTGCACCCGGAACAAGACTACGCAATGCCTGATCAAATGAGTTAATAAGTTGATCAATTCCAGTATAGTGGCGCATAAATTAGTCCTCTAAAGAAAGGTGGGCTGTGGCAAGCATTGGTTTTAGTCTAGCAAGAAGCCAGATACTAAAGATTGCACTAAGTACAGCTGTAATAATAAATAGTATTTTAATATCAATTTTTAAAACACTTAAGATTAAGATTGAAAAAATTGCAGAAGAAACCATAAAAACGGCATTTAGGATGTTATTCGCTGCAACAACACGTGCACGATGTGAACGTGGTGAATAAGCCTGCATCATGGCATATAGGGGAACAATATAAAAACCGCCACTAATCCCCAATAAAGTCACAGCAATCATGACATGATAGTAAACCCAGCCTTGGGTAAAAACATCTTTTAAGGTAAGTAATGCCCCAGTTCTTTCTGGTACAAAAGCTAAACTGGCAGCAAGGTAGAGCGCAAAAACAGTAAGGCCAATTGCACCAATCGGCACCATTTTAATATTAATTTCTGAACCACCAATTTTACGACAAAGAAGAGAACCCACACCAATACCGACTGAAAAGAAAGTCAGTAACAGGCTAACGACATTTTCTGATGCATGAAGGTTTTGCTGGGTAAGCTGCGGAATTTGCGTTAAATAAGTCGCGCCATAAAACCAGTACCATGAGTTACCTAGCAAAATTGTGAATACTAACGGTAAGCTTTTAGCATATTTAATGGTTTGAAAGCTTGTACGGATAAAATTCCAGTCAATCTTTAAGTCAGGTGCAGCAACTTTTTGCGGCAAAATGAAGCGACTAAATAAATAGCCTATGCAAGCAATAGCCACTACGGTGATACTAATCCACAATAAATTACCATCTGATGAGGCAATTACGGCACCACCTAAGATCATACCGAATAAGATCGCCATAGATGTACCGGATTGAAATAGCGCATTACCCGACATTAATTCGTTCGGTTTTAAGATTTCAGGCAAAATTGCATATTTAATTGGGCCGAAGAACGTCGAATGCGTACCCATCAAAAATAAAGCAAAAAGAAGTAGCCATAAGTTTCCTAACAGGAACCCCGCAGTACCGATGAGCATAATGATGATTTCTAAAATTTTAATACCACGGACGAGTTGAGATCGTTCGTATTTGTCGGCGATTTGTCCAGCTGTGGCTGAAAAAAAGAAATATGGCAGAATAAACAAGAGGGCTGCCAAATTATTAAGAGTACTTACAGGAGCAGATTGTTGCTGAATCCATCCATAAGTAATCACCAATAATAAAGCTTGCTTAAAAACGTTATCATTTAATGCGCCAAAAAACTGGGTAAAAAACATCGGTACAAACCGACGTGAGGTCATCAGGTGCTCATCTTGTTTCATCATGTGCAAACTTCATTGTGTTTTATAAAAAAATGTGACCGAGTGTTAATTTGCATAGAAAACCATGTATGATATTTTTAACGCTTGATTAAATGAAAAATCAATGGTTTTGAGTGAGTTTTACACTCACATTGGTGCGTTTTATTAAAAAATAAGTCTAGAGTTTTCTATGCCTTCTAAAATTAAGTTTAAACAGTCAACTCTCTCACATTCTATGCATTTAATTTTAAAAATGCAGGGCATTCCTAAACTTATTTGTAGCAGCTTGTTGTTAAGCATTTGCGTAACGCCAAGTTTTGCTCAAACTTCTGTTGAGAATAGTTCATCAACAACTTTAAACCAGACAGTATCTGAGGAGTCAACTGAACAGTCAGCTCAGGTTAATGAGCAATATACTGCTCCAGTTACAGATATCGCTACACTTGTAACCCAAGCTCAGCAGCAACAAGATAGCTTGGCTATATTGCAACAACAAGAACAATTTCCAAATCAAATTGATGAATTTAAGCCAATTACTCTTGATAATCTTGAAGATTTACCCGATATGCCTGTTGATCAAAACATGGCAAATGAAATTTATAGGGTAGCGGAAGAAGCGAAGAATGAAGCACAGAACTTTCAAAATGGGACTCAGAAACTCCCTGAAGTTACTGTAAGCGATGCAACTCAATCTGAATTAAATCAAATTAATCAGGCACCTGTAAATATTGATCAGCTTATGCAAGAGATTAAGTCTGATAGTAAGATTGTAGTTGAAGCCAATGAGACTGGAAAAACACTGCCTGAATTGACACCAGAGGCCGAAGAACCGCCTGAGCAAGTTGGTTTCTTTAAGCGTATTTTAAATAAAGTACGTCCGCCACGTGCAATTCCGATGGAACAAGTACCGCGTATTAGCGCAGAGGTAGAAGGTGCTTCAGATGTGTTGGCTAAAAATATTAAAGGTAAGCTTTCAACATTTACCCAAGAGTCATTTGAAGACTTCAATGCTGCTTTACCTCAGCTTAGAACATTAAGTAATCAGGCTGCTCAAGCTGTTGGCTACTATAATGCTGAGTTCCGATTTGAAAAATTAAGTCCGAGTCGTGTTCGTGTCAGAGTGACACCAAATGAACCAGTACGAATTAATGAGCAAAATATTGAGTTTACCGGTCCAGGCGAAAAGCAGCCGCAATTTCAGGTTATTCGTTTAGTTCCCGATCAAGATGTGGGTGATATCTTTAACCACGGTTTATATGAAACCACTAAAAGCCGTATTGTTGATGCCGCATCTAATAATGGTTATTTTGATGCTTATTGGCGATTGCATGATGTAAAAGTAAGTCAGCCAGAAAATAAGGCCGATATCAATTTACGCTACGAGACTGGTGAGCGCTATAAATTAGACAAGGTCGAGTTTCGTATGAGTGATCCTTCGAAACCTTTGCCATTAAACCAAAATATCTTAGAAAGTATGGCGCCTTGGAAAGAGGGTGATGACTATGCCTTCTGGCGTGTAAATGTGCTCGCAAATAACCTAACCAACTCACGTTATTTCAATTACACCTTGGTTGATAGTATTAAACCAGACCCAATTGAAAAGCCACTTGAGCTACCACCAGATTTACAAGCTTTGGTGGATGAACAAAATATTGATGTTGATGAGTCTAATTTACTTTCACCAGAACAACGACAACTTGCGAAAGCACGTCAATTAGCGACATCCAATAAAGAAGTTACGCAGAACGTAGTCGATGAAAAACAGTTTGCCGGAACACAAAATGCGAAACAGGCAGAGCCTCAAACTGCAATGTTGCAAAGCGCCGCAGCTCAGCATGATGAACAGGAAACTGAACAGGATCGTTTACAAGCTCAAGCACGTGAAACAAAAAGAATTCCAGTTATTGTGACTTTAAATGCTGACAAGCTAAATAGTTTGGAAACTGGTATTGGTTATGGAACCGATACGGGGGCGCGTTTACGTAGTCAATATCGCCGTTCTATCGTAAATAAATATGGTCATTCTTTTGATGCCAACTTAGAAGTTTCTGAAATTCGTCAATCGATTGATGGTCGATATAGTATTCCCTATAAACATCCGTTAAATGACTATTTCAATATCGTTGGCGGTTATGAGCGTGAAACACGGGATGATATTGGTCCGGATGTAAGCCTGTTAACCGAATCTGCTGTTGTGGGCGGGGAGCGCGTAATCAAACGTCCATTAGGTAATTGGCAACACACTATTGGTGTTCGTTATCGTTTAGACCGTTTGACCCAAAAAGGTAATGTTGATATTTCTGAATTACCAGATGCTTTTAAAACAGCTGCATCTGAGCAAGAAGCATTATTGTTTAGTTATGAAACATCTAAAACCTCAAGTAATACACGTTTAAACCCAACAAAAGCTTTTAAACAAACTTATAAATTAGAATTAGGCAGCGAGAGTTTACTGTCAGATGCCAATATGGCAATTGCGAGTGCAGGCTGGAGATTTATTTATTCTCTAGGTAAAAATGATGATCACCAATTCGTCGGAAGATCTGACCTCAGCTATATCTTTACAGATGATTTTGACAAAGTTCCATACAATCTTAGATTCTTTACGGGTGGTGACCAAACGATTCGTGGATTTGACTATAAAAGTCTTTCTCCAGAAGTAGATGGATATAAAATTGGGGGCCAAGCTTTAGCTGTAGGTTCTTTAGAATATAACTATCAGTTCAAAGATGGATGGCGAGCAGCTGTTTTCTCTGACTTTGGTAATGCTTACGATAAAGATTTCAGTAATCCAGCAGCTTATAGTGTTGGGGTCGGAATTCGCTGGAAGTCTCCAATTGGGCCAATCCGTTTAGATGTCGCTTCGGGTATTTCAGATGAGAACCATCCGATTCGTTTACATTTCTTTATAGGCCCACAACTTTAAAAATAAAATTTTATTAGGTTTATTTTATGGCGGAAGTAGAACAGCAGCCCACTTCGGCACCAAGCTCTCCTAAGAAGAAGCGTCGCATTTTGCGTAGCTTCTTGCTGACGATATTGATCATATTGTTATTATTGGCTTCTTCGTTAGTCATCATGATGTCAACGGATCGCGGAAGCCGTTTTTTATTAGATCGGGTTTTAGAAGCTCAGAAAATAATTAAATATGAATACGAAGGCGGCAACTTATTGCGAGGCATTATTCTCAAAAATGTGTTGGTGCAATTAAAAGACGTTGATGTTTCATTAGATCGAGCTGATGTAGGCTTAGGATGGCGTTCTTTATTATTAGAAAAAGAAGTGCATTTAAGCCATGCAGATGTACGCAACTTACGTATTATTAATAAAACTCCGCCTTCTGGTAAACCGTTTGAATTTAAACCAATCAAGTTACCCTTTGTTTTACGCGTAGATGAAGGTGATGTTGATCATTTAGAAATTAAGTTGGCAACCTCAGATGTAAGTTTTCATGACGTTCATTTGCAGGATGCACTTTGGTCAGAGACCAAACTGGAATTTGAAAAATCTAGTATGGATATGGGCTATCTTTCAGTCCATAACGCAACAGGTAAAATGGATTTCAGTGGTAAATATCCATTAGATGCCACAGCAGATTTAAGAATCCCATCTTTAAAAAGTCTAAATATTCAAAATATTAAAGTGGCTGCTCGGGGAAGTTTAGATACTATAAAAGCTGGGGTTGCAACAACCACTCCCGATCTATTAACAGGTTGGGTAATATTGCATCCGGTTCGCGATGAAGTTCCAATGCAAGGTGAACTATTATTAAAAAACTATCATTTACCTTTGCTACAAGAACAAAAACTATTTGCAAAAAATGGTGTGATTAAGTTTCAAGGTGATATTAAACAGCTTAATTTGGCACTTGATACAGATTTAAAGGGTGAGAATTTACCTGAAGGTCAGTACAACGCTTTAATGAATACTGATTTAGTTCATCAGCTTAATATTACCGATTTTAATGGCCAAGTTATGAAAGGTGCCGTTAATCTGAAAGGTCTGGTGAATTGGAAAGATCATGTGACTTGGGACATCAAAGGTCGTTTAGATCGCATTAATCCTAAAGACAAAGCGATTCCTCAGGTGGTTCAAGACTTCTTACCGCCAAGTTTAGATGCTGCTATTGCTTCAACTGGTTCTTTGGAAAAAGGCACAGAAGTATTTGCTAACGTTGATTTTGACCGTTATGAGTCTTGGAAACTCAAGCTTAATCAGGCGCCTGAAAAAAATAATAAACCTCAACCAATGCTCATGAATGTGGCGTGGGCGAATATAGACCGTGCAATGCCTTATATTGGATGGTTAAGTAGTGATAATGGTCAAGTCGATTTAACATTACGTGACGGTCAACAAGATATTAAGGTTGCTACAAAAGTATATCAGCATGAAAAAACTTTATTGCCAGCAGGACAATATCTAGCCAACCTGAATGTTAAAGATAATATCTTAAATGTGCCTAATTTTAGTTTTGCTGCTGAAAAAGGTAGCTTAACAGGTCAGGCTAAAGTTTTATTACCTACTGAAAAACGTCAGCTGGCTTGGAATGCTTTATTAAATGCAAAAGATTTTAATCCGCAAAGTATTCATGCAGCAGCGCCGGTCAATTTATTAAACGGTTCGATTAAGGCAAATGGTTTCGCTAAACCAAACCAGCAAATTATTCAGTTTGAGAAAATTGATTTAACTGGTCGATTAGCTCAAGCAGGTCAAGAAACTGTAAGTTTAGGTGGAAAAAGTACAGCAGCATTATTATTTCATGATGTTAAAGCTGGTGGCGGCTTTAAAGGCTTTGCGGTTAATTATGACGGGTCTTTAAAAGCCTTAAAACAGGCAAATGGTTTGTTGAAGTTTTCTATAGCGGGCACGCCAGATTTTATTCGAATTAGCCAGTTACAACATGATGGGGTGGCTGGAAAAATCTATGCTACTGGTTCTGTCAATTTAAAAGACCGCATTGCATGGGATATTAATAGTTCATTAGTACGCTTTAAGCCTCAATATTTTGCCTCAACTGTTAAAGGTGAAATTTCAGGAAACCTGAAAACTCAAGGGGTTTGGTCTGATCACTTGAAGCGAATTAATATTCAGCAATTGAATCTTGCAGGCTTTTTAAATAATAAACCTGTTCGGGGTAAGGGTAATCTATCTCTATTGATGGATTCCAATCAAAATGGCTTTTTACCTCAGCAATTTGAAGCGAATAACTTATTTTTAGTGTATGGACAGAACCAGTTACAAGCTACTGGCAATGCACAAAATCTAAAAATTAAGCTGAATGCGCCAGCACTCTACGAGTTATATCCAGGACTGCGCGGACGAGCTTATGGTGATTTGAATGTTCAATCACAACCACGTTTAAAAGCAACAGCCAATATTGCCGTAGATAATTTTGCTTTTAATACACTTGTAAGTGTGAAGAGATTGAGTATTCAGGGTGAGCTTCCAACATCGGAAACAACACCGACTCAATTAACCGCAAAATTAAATAATCTGCGTAGCGGAAATAGAGAAATCCAGTCTGCTGAAGTGAATTTGACAGGAACAAGAAAAGCACATTTATTGAAAGTACTTGGCAATAATAGTGTTTCCAAGTTCTATGTTCAGTTGGCAGGTGGATTTAATCAAAAGAATGATTGGTTAGGTCAAATCCAAAAAGGAAGTTTTGATTCACGACGAATTCGTCTGGCACAAAATCAAAATGCTCCAGTAATTTTTTCTTCAGCGAAATCTGAGCTATATGTGGGTCAACATTGCTGGCAAAGTACCAATAGTCAACTATGTTTTGATCAGCCGGTACGAGTGAGTAAAGCACGAGGTAATGTTTCTTTTGTAACTCAGAACATGGATTTAAGTGACTTCGCAGCATTTATGCCAGAAGGCTTAGCGATGACCGGACAATTAAATGGTTACGCCAAGGCATCGTGGGTAAATGGTGGTAATCCAAAACTTGATGCACGTTTAATTACGCGTAAAGGTGAAATCGGTTTAGCTGCTGAAGATCCGCAAGACCCTGCGACTACTCTGGCTTATGATGAGTTAGGCGTGATTGCAAAAAGTGTATCAGAGGGACTGTTATTCCGAGTTGATGTGAAAACACCAGATATTGGTACGGGTTACGCGAACGTTATTATCAACCCATTCCAGTCTTCAATGCCAATGCATGGTGAAGTGGCCTTTAATGATGTTCAATTAAAAGTCTTGAAACCATTTATTCAAGATGTTCGCTCAATGAGTGGAACGTTAGCCTTGGCTGGTAAAGTCAACGGTACATTAACTCAACCTCAGTTTACTGGTGAAATGCGTCTGAAAAATGGTGCGATTAGCATGATTTCTTTGCCAGTAAATCTAACCAATGTGCAGGTATATTCATCAATTCGTCAGGATATGGCAACAATTGATGGAGCATTTAATAGTGGGCAAGGTGTAGGCTTGCTTAAAGGTAGTTTTGAGTGGAAAGATGCGCCACGTCTTCAATTAAATCTGAAAGGTGATAATTTACTGGTACGTCAAGCGCCATTAATTACCGCAATTGCCAACCCGAATCTGACACTTGATATGTATCCTTTTGATAAGCGGTTAAGTTTAAAAGGATCTGTAGATGTTCCTCGTGCACGTATTTCAATGCCAGAAACGACTGCTCCAATTATTAATACTTCATCAGATGTTCGCATCGTGCGCCAAGGTCAAGACCCACTTGCAATTTTACGGGCCGCTAAACCTTGGGATATTCGAGCTGATATTTCTGTTAATATTGGAAAACAAGTTATCTTCCAAGGCTTTAACAGTAATATTCCATTAGTTGGTCGTCTAAACTTAAGCCAACGTGGTTATGAAACTGCAATGAGAGCTAATGGGGCGATTGGTGTCAGCCAAAAAGTGAAAATTGAAGCTTATGGACAAAGTCTAGACTTGAACCGAGCAATTGCCCGTTTTAATGGACCATTGGCTAACCCGACTTTAGATATCGATGCGAACAAAAATGTTCAGGGAAGCATGGTTGGCGTACGTGTTACAGGTACTGCGACATCACCAAACATTCAGGTCTATAACGATGCAGGCTTATCTGAGCAAGAAGCATTGAATGCGCTTGTGACTGGTCGTATTAATGAAGGTTCGAGTGGCTTGAGTAATGCAGAAGGTTTTAAATCTGATGTAAACAACACCATTGCAGCTGCAGGTATTAGTATGGGCTTGGGTGGTACACGTGCTTTAACTAACCAGATTGGACGTACGTTTGGTTTGAGCGGCCTAGCTTTAGATGCACAAGGTACAGGTGATGATACGCAAGTGAGTTTAACGGGTTATATCACACCAGATCTGTTTATTCGCTATGGTGTTGGGGTGTTTACTCCTGTAAATAAACTTACTTTACGTTATCAAATGAATCGACGTTTATACTTAGAAGCAAGTCAGTCTTTAGAAAGAGCGATCGACTTATTCTACAATTGGCGCTTTTAGTTGATTGAAACCAATAATGAATGAATTAAAAGCTCACTATTGTGGGCTTTTAATTTAATAACATTTAAAAAAGTTTAGTATTTATGATTTAAAGTATCGCTTCTCTTAAGAGTAAAGAAGCCTTGGATAGGTATTGATTAAAGAAAATTCACTTGAAAATTGCTGTTTTATAAATTAGTTTTCAGAAACATTAAATGAAATTAGATTGATATACCTTGTTGATAAATGCAAATAAGGTGGGTTTTTTCAAGGATATAGTAGTGAATATAGATACTTATGTTGAAATTAAAAATGGCAAGGAAAACGATATCAACGTTAAATATCGTGGCCTAATTCAAAAATTAACAGCAACATTGTCATTGACGCTTTTGTCATTTGGATGGTGCTCCACCGTAAATGCTGCACAACAACAAATTGCTTTAGTAGGTACATGGACATCAATTCCTAATGCACCGCTTGCGCAAAAACCAAAACAAGCCAGTGAAGGCTTATACCAGCTTCACGTGAATAAGGATGGAACTTTAACTCCCGTTAAAGTGTTGAAAATGAAAAGTCCTTCTTGGATTGTGAAATCGAAAGATGGCCGTTTTGCATATACCACTAATGAAGAAAACGAAGGTGCGGTGACCGCATTATCTATTCAAAATGGAAAGGTGGAAGTGTTGAACACAGTGGATAGTCATGGTGGACATCCAACACATGCAACAATTAGTTTAGATGGTAAGTTCCTGTTTGTGTCGAACTATTCAGCGTTCGATAAAGGCCGTGGTGGTGTGGCTGTTTTGCCAATTTTACCAAATGGCCATTTGGGTGAAAAAGTACAAAATATTGTTTTTGAGGAAGGTTCTGGCCACGTCAAAGGCCGCCAAGAAAGTGGACATGCTCATTCCACAACTTTTAGTCCGGATGGTAAGTATTTATATGCTAGTGATCTTGGAAATGACAAAGTCTATGCATTTCGTTATAACCCGAACAAGGCTCAGCCACTTGAAGCGGATACCAACCGCGATGTAACTTTTACACATGGTTCTGGCCCGCGTCATATGGTCTTTTCACCCAATGGCAAACATGCATATGTTACCGCAGAAATGCGAAGTGAAATTGTGACATTTAACGTGCAAGATGGTCATTTGAAAAAAGTGGCCGAGCTAAAACTAATCCACGAGGACAAAACACCTGAATTTAAGAGTGCGAGTGGAATTATCCTTAGCCCAAATGGTAAATATGTGATTGCTGCCAATCGAGGTGCAGACAACAAACTTTTAGTATTTAAAATCCAACAGAATGGATTGCTAGCTAAGCCAGTTGTTTATAAAGCGAATGGTATTGAACCTCGTGCATTCTCATTTGATGCATCTGGTAAGTATCTATATGTAACCAATGTTTATAGTAACAATATTAGTTTATTCCGTTTTGATGCAAAAAATGGCACCTTAAAACCAGCTGGCGATGCAGCAAAAATATCAACACCTACGGATATTAAATTCTTTAATTAATCCAAAACATGAAACTGACCTTTCTAGTACTTAATACAAAAGACCGAGATTTTGTTATCTCGGTTTTTTATAGCAGTTTTGGCAAAAACGATGATTTTCCGTATGATATGGGCAGCAATAATTAGTGTAGTGAAATGATGAAAAAGATTTTATTGATTGCAATGAGTTTGCTCTTTGTTGGTTGTTCGGAAAAGAAACCATTAACACCAGAAGAGCAGTGGCATGGCTTTTGTACTAGCGTAGGAAATGCTGCAAGAAGTATTGTTTTTGATCGTCAGCAAGCAATTGAAAAAACTCAGGCAGTTGAGCATGCAAATAAGATTGAAGATGAGATAACTAAAAAATTCATTCTTAATGTTATTGAAAAAGTTTATGCAATTCCAAAAGAAGAACTGACAAAAGATCCTCAAGCAATCCAAGAAAAAGTTAGAAAGCAAATGATGGATGAATGTTTGGCAACACCTCATGACAAAATGCCAAAATATAAATCATTCTAATTGTGGATGAGGTTATTGAATTTTCATCCGGCTAAAGCTCTTTTTGCTTAAAAATAGCTCAAATCCGCCTAATATGCTCATTATTTAGACACAGGTATTTAGATACAAAATAATGGGCATCACGGAGAAACACCCCGCGCTCATTAACTTTTACCTTGAACTCTAGTAAACTTTTGTAGTCCATATTACTTGTGAAGCTTTTAAGAAAGCTGGAATTTGCAAGTAATTTTTCAAAAAAAAGAGGAATGAACACCGTGCTAGAAGCTTACCGCCAACACGTTGAAGAACGTGCCGCACTCGGAGTCCCACCGAAGCCACTTGATGACGCTCAAACAGCTCAGCTTGTTGAACTATTAAAAAATCCACCAGCAGGCGAAGAAGCGTTCTTGGTAGATTTGCTTGAAAACCGTGTTCCTGCAGGTGTTGACCAAGCAGCTTACGTAAAGGCAGCATTCTTGGCAGCGATTGCAAAAGGCGAAGCAACTTCACCACTCGTTTCTAAAGAACGTGCAGTTTACTTACTTGGCACTATGCTAGGTGGTTATAACGTAGCACCACTTGTTGAACTTCTTGACAATGCCGAACTTGCAGGCTTAGCTGCTGAAGCATTAAAGAAAACTCTTCTTGTATTTGATGCATTCCATGATGTAGCAGATAAAGCAAAAGCTGGTAATGCAGCTGCTAAAGCTGTTTTACAATCTTGGGCTGAAGCAGAATGGTTCACTAGCCGTCCTGACGTTCCAGAAGAAATCAAAATCACTGTGTTCAAAGTAACTGGTGAAACAAATACTGATGACTTGTCTCCAGCTCAAGATGCTTGGAGCCGTCCAGACATTCCATTACACGCAAATGCAATGTTGAAAAACGAGCGTGATGGTATCAACCCTGAAAAACCAGGTGAAGTTGGTCCATTAAGCCAAATTAAAGAACTTATCGCTAAAGGCAATCAAGTTGCTTACGTTGGTGACGTTGTTGGTACAGGTTCAAGCCGTAAGTCTGCAACTAACTCTGTTCTTTGGTTCTTTGGTGATGAACTTCCACACATTCCAAACAAAAAAGACGGTGGTGTGTGCTTAGGTTCTAAGATCGCTCCAATTTTCTTCAATACTATGGAAGATGCAGGTGCATTACCTGTAGAAATCGACGTTGCTAATATGAACATGGGCGACGAAGTAGTATTGAAAATTGACCATGCTGCTGCAAAAGTAACTGCTTTTAAAGATGGCGTGCAAATCTCTGAAGCAGATCTTAAAACTCCAGTACTTTTAGACGAAGTACGTGCTGGTGGTCGTATTAACTTGATCATTGGTCGTGGTTTAACTGCTAAAGCACGTGAAGAATTAGGTCTTGCACCTTCTACATTATTCCGTACTCCAGTACAACCTGCTGACACTGGCAAAGGCTTCACACAAGCTCAAAAAATGGTTGGCCGCGCATGTGGTTTACCAGAAGGTCAAGGTATCCGTCCAGGAACTTACTGTGAACCTAAAATGACTACAGTTGGTTCTCAAGATACAACAGGTCCAATGACTCGTGACGAGTTAAAAGACTTAGCATGCTTGGGCTTCTCATCTGACTTAGTGATGCAGTCTTTCTGTCACACTGCTGCGTATCCAAAACCAGTTGACGTAACAACTCACCATACATTACCTGACTTCATCATGAACCGTGGTGGTGTATCTTTACGTCCAGGTGACGGTATTATCCACTCTTGGTTAAACCGTATGTTACTTCCAGATACAGTAGGTACTGGTGGTGACTCACATACTCGTTTCCCAATCGGTATTTCATTCCCAGCGGGTTCTGGTCTTGTTGCGTTCGCAGCAGCAACTGGTGTTATGCCACTTGATATGCCTGAATCTGTACTTGTTAAGTTTAAAGGTAAAATGCAACCTGGTATCACTTTACGTGACCTTGTACATGCAATTCCTTACTACGCAATTCAAGCGGGTGATTTAACTGTAGAGAAGAAAGGTAAGAAAAATATCTTCTCTGGTCGTATCCTTGAGATCGATTTATCAGAAATGGAAAATGACTTGACTGTTGAGCAAGCATTCGAACTTTCTGATGCGTCAGCTGAACGTTCTGCTGCTGGCTGTTCAATCACACTTTCTGAAGAGAAAGTTGCTGAATACCTACGTTCTAACATCACGATGTTGAAGTGGATGATCGCAGAAGGTTATGGCGATGCACGTACACTTGCTCGTCGTGCTGAAAACATGCAGAAGTGGTTAGATAACCCAAGCTTGTTAAAAGCTGATGCTGATGCAGAATACCTAAAAGTTTACGAAATCGATCTTGCTGACATCAAAGAACCAATTCTTTGTTGCCCGAACGATCCAGATGACGCGAAACTTCTTTCTGACGTTCAAGGCGACAAGATTGATGAAGTATTCATCGGTTCTTGTATGACTAACATTGGTCACTTCCGTGCAGCTGGTCAGTTACTTGACAAAGTACCTGGTGGTTCATTGTCTACTCGTTTATGGTTGGCTCCTCCAACTCGTATGGACGAGCACCAATTAATGGAAGAAGGCTTGTATAACATTTATGGCCGTGCTGGTGCACGTACAGAGATGCCGGGCTGTTCATTATGTATGGGTAACCAAGCACGTGTAGCGCCGAACACAACTTGTGTATCGACTTCTACTCGTAACTTCCCGAACCGTTTAGGTCAAGGTGCAAACGTTTACTTAGCGTCTGCTGAGCTTGCATCAGTAGCTGCGGTTCTTGGTAAATTACCAAGCCCAGAAGAATATCAACAGTACGCTTCGCAAATCGACAGTGCTTCTGCTGACATCTACAAATACTTAAACTTCGACAAGATGAGCGAATATACTAAAGAAGCTGATCAAGTTGATACTAAGAAAATCCAAGCTGCTCAATTGACTTAATACGTCAATTTAGTAAAAAAAAGGAGCTGATTATTCAGCTCCTTTTTATTTTAAATGAGACTTTGTACATTATTAGACTTAGAAAATAATAAATAGATCAAATTTTATTTAATGAAAATGTAAAAATAAATATTACTCTAGATATTAAATTGATTTTTGTTTTAAAATATTTGAACGAACTTGAAAATAATTAAAAAAAATATGAGTATTTTATATAGGGAACTTAAGAATGCTAAAGACAATTGTTGAATTTAAATTTGATGATTATCAATTATATGACCAAAAAACTTATGCTGATGAAGGTAGTATTTTAGTTCAAAAAACTGAAGATATTGCACAATATATTTTTAGTATATTAAAGAATAGATATCATTTAAATGTAGAGTTATATAGTGAAAGCTGGGGGTGGGAAATTGAGATTCCCTTAGCTGAAATAACGATGTATCTCGGAATTAGTGTTTATGAAGAATATAGTAATGGATTCGCAATTTTTATTTCTCCAAATACTCCGATTTTAAGAAAATTTCTATTTAGAAAAATTGATATTACTCATCATATTATGGTGTTGCAAAATTATATAAATATTATCTTAAAATCGCATCCAGGCATCTATGATGTGATGTGGTGGGAAGAGAATGAATTTCGATGTGTAGCCACGAATTGATGAAAAAAAATTAAGGCTCAAATATTGGGGTAAGTAAAACAAAAATTGTTAAAGACTATATTGGTGAATAGAGGCGATGAGCTTACTATATCTACAATATTAAGTGGTCAGATCAATATGCATAATTCAGCTTGGAAGGGATTACGTAAGTTTTTTTATAATAATCTTCACAACCATGACTATGAAACGACGGTAAGTAAATGCATTAACTATTTTTTAGTTATTTTAATTATTGGTAACGTCGCTGCTGTTTTATTAGAAACAGTAAATGATTTGTACTCAAATTATCGTATTTGGTTTGACTACTTTGAGAATATTTCAATCGCAATTTTTAGTATTGAGTATTTATTAAGGTTGTGGAGTGTTGCAGATCGAGATACGACACAATCCGCATGGAAAACTCGCTTGAATTGGATGAAAAGTGGGGAAGCAATTATTGATTTGATGGCAATTTTGCCAGCTTACCTGAATTTCTTTGTACGAATCGATCTTCGTATGCTTCGGATTTTACGTCTACTTCGTTTATTAAAATTAACACGCTATTTCATCTCACTACAGATATTGTTATGTGTGATTAAACGCGAGAAGGGATCTTTTCAAGCAGTTATCTTTATTTTAATTATCATGATTATTATGACTGCTTCTGGAATTTATGTGGTTGAAAACAAAGCTCAGCCAGAAGCTTTTAGTTCAATACCTAAATCTATGTGGTGGGCAGTGGTTACCTTAACTACAGTGGGGTATGGCGATGTCACTCCTGTAACTAGCCTAGGAAAGTTATTAGGGGCGCTTATTACTATTTTAGGTGTGGGTATTGCAGCATTGCCTGCTGGTATTTTGGCGTCTGGACTTGCAAATGAGCTTAATCAACGGAATCAGAGACTAGAGCAAGAGTTTCGTGAGCTACTTCAAGCACGAGGTATTGATATTTTACATAATGAAATTGAAATAGAGCGGATCCGTCAAAAAGTAGGATTGCCAAAAGAGCAAGCGCATAACCTGATTATTCAAATTATGCGTGAAAAAGTATTAGAGGAAGAAGAGTCTGTTCGAGAGAAAAAATGTTATTGCCCGCACTGTGGTGGAAAGCTAACTGATTAGAAGTAATAAGTTAGCCTTTTCTTTAATTAAGCTTTTTTGTTAGCTTTTTCTACTGCAAATGCGATAAGTAAAATAATCAGACCGCCAAGGCTTAAAACAAAACCTACCCAGATTGGAGCGATCCAACCCATTTGGTGACTGAGTACCCAGCCCCCTAAAAATGCCCCTAATGCATTGGCCATATTAAATGCAGAGTGGTTGAGTGAGGCAGCTAAAGTTTGGGCATCACCTGCAACATCCATTAGACGAGTTTGTAATGCTCCGCCTAATCCCATTACCGTGAGACCAATTAAAAATAAAGATGCGATGGCAGTATAGATATTACTCATTAAAAAACTAGCGACAACAAAAGCGATAGCTGAGCTAATTAATACACCCACTATAGTTTTGTTGAGGTTCTTATCTGCAAGCCATCCTGCCGCTAAACCACCAATAACCATACCTATACCCCAGATAGCTAAAGCGATAGGAACGATTTGGATATTAACTTTTGTATATTCAGTCAAAATTGGTGAGACATAGCTATAAACTGAAAACATGCCTCCAAAACCGATTGCACCCACTGCTAGTGTTAACCACATGTTGATATTTTTAAGGCCAGCTAATTCAGTTTTTATACTGGCAGTAGCTTGAACTGGGATATTGGGTACAAAGAAACCTACAGCAATTAAAGTGACGAAAGCAATAGTTGCTGAAAACTCAAAACCAGCTCTCCAACCAAAGTTTTGGCCTAACCAAGTTGCTAAAGGAACTCCAATTACAGTTGCGACTGTAAGCCCCATCATCATTTGGGCAACCGCAGAAGCTCTTCTTGATGGACCCGCTAGTTCAGCTGCAACTAATGCACCGACTCCAAAATATGCTCCGTGTGGTAAACCTGCAATGAAACGTGAGATTAAAACAGTTTCAGGTGTATGAGCTAAAGCAGTAAAGGCATTCGCAACACCATAAAAAAGCATTAAGCCGAGCAATAAAGTTTTCCTAGGTACTTTAGCTCCAAGAATTGCGATGATAGGAGCACCAATAACTACACCCAATGCATAGGCACTAATAAAGTGACCAGCTTCAGGTACTGTAATATTTAAATTATTTGCAATTTCCTGAATCAGTCCCATTGCGACGAATTCAGTGGTTCCAATACAAAAACCACCTACAGCGAGTGAGAAAATTGCTAAAAAGAGAGAGTAATGTTGAGGTGTGGAAAGAGGAGATTGCGGGGACGCCATAATAAGTTGAAGCAAGACTCAAAAAGAGAAGTATAAGGGAAAAGAGAACAGAATAATAAAAAACTAAAATATTGAGGGGAAAGTTTGCGTATTTCTTTTTTAGTAAAATTAAATTTATTAATGATAATAAGAATTATTTTTATTTGTGTATACTGTATCCGCTTATATTTTGTCTGAAATTTTAACTTTGCGTATAACAGGATTTTGTAATAATGAATAGATTTCTAATGATGTCACTTGCATTGATATCTACAACAGGCTTTGCTCATGAACCTTATGTAGCTCCTGTAGCTTATAAAACTGAACAAACTCAAGTACCCGTAATTGCTGGTTATGCGGAAGAAGCATTAAATAGTGAATATGCTTTAAAGGATGCTAAGCTTACTGTAATTACACCTAAAAATGAGCTTAAAACCGTCAATTCAGAAGCCCTGAATAAGTCTGCTACTGTTTTTGATGTAGATCTACCTGAAGAAGGCACATACATTGTTCAAACTCAGGCAAATTATCCTTTGAAATATGTATACGACCAAAAAGCATGGCATTTATTTTTTGATATGCCAGCTGATAAAGCTCCACCGAAAGCAGAGCGTGAATATTTGATTCCGACTGACCTTAAAACAAAAACAATTAAAACAGAACAAGTAACACGTGAGTGGATATTGCAGAGTTATCTTTCTAAAGGAAAAGTTTCAGATATTCAACTTCCGAATACACCGATTAAAGTTAGTTTCTCTGTACATCCTAACCAGATTAAAGCTGTTCAACCTGTTAAATTAACCATAACTGAAAAAGGGCAACCTTTAGCTTATGCTGAAGTGAATTTAAGAGAAAAGGGTGCAACTGAGAAGCAAGCGCAGCAGTTTAAGGCAGGAAGCAACGGTCAAGTTGAGCTTACGTTTCCAAAAGCTGGAGAGTATTTAGTAGAAGTAACAGCTCCTCTAAATTTGAAATTAAAACCTAAAGATCAGAGCTATACGATTATTAGCTTAAATGTTTTAGCACAATAGTTTTTAGTGTTTTAAAAAAATAGGCCTTTATTAGGCCTATTTTTGTCTTATAGTTTTTAACTACTTTAAAAAATTTTTATAAAATCGTTTTAATTTTCCTTCATTTTTGAATGATACCTAAATTCATACCATGTAAAAATAGTGAAATAAAATTCATGTTGAGACAAACTAACTAATTTTATGTTAAAGTGAATAAAATTCATCAATAAAGATTTGTCGAAAGTTTTATGGAAAAGCAAAGATGAGCTTTATCCATTTATAGATAAATCTGTTTTTTAGGCTTGGGCCCATGTTAGAAATACGCCACCTTAAAACTTTAGTTGCTTTACGTGAGCATGGTTCATTAGTTTCGGCAGCAAATGACCTTTGTTTGACGCCATCTGCTATTTCCCATCAATTAAAAGAATTAGACCATTGGTATGGAGTAGAAGTAGTTAATCGTCGAAGTAGACCTGTTAGTTTTTCTAATGTTGGACAGCGCTTATTAAAGTTAGCAGATGATGTTTTACCACAAATCCAGATTACACATAGTGATATCACACGTATTGTGCATGGACAGACAGGTAGAATTATTTTTTCATCGGAATGCCATAGTTGTTTTGACTGGTTAATGCCTTTATTAAATCAGTATCGCCAGCAATATCCTGACGTCGATTTAGACTTTGCTTCGGGGTTTGAAGCTAATCCACATGAACTCTTACAAAATGCAGAATTTGATTTATTGATTACAGCTGACCCAATCGCGTTAAAAGGAATTGAGTATTTTCCGATTTTTGAATATGAGTCACGGTTAGTCTTATCAAATACTCACCCTTTGGTGCGGGCTGAAAATATTACAGTTCAAGAGTTGGCCGAAGAAGTTTTAATTACTTATCCAGTAGATAAGCACCGTTTAGATATTATGTCTAAACTTTTCATCCCCGCGAATATTCAGCCTAAACAAATACGGACAACAGATTTAACTCAAATGCTTATTCAACTTGTTGCAAGTGGACGAGGTATTGCTGCTTTACCTGATTGGGTGGTGAATGAGTATGAACAAAAGGGATGGGTTACTAGTCGTCGTTTAGATTGTGTTTCTCCTACAGGTTTAAGACGAACTTTATATGCGGGCTACCGAACTGAAGAAAAAGAGAAAAGTTATTTTGAAGGCTTTTTAAAGCAGTTAGAAAAGTTCTCTCTAAAGCGAAACGCTTATTATTCTGGCTAAAAAATAATTTAGCCTAAGTGTTAAAAAGGTGCTTTATTGCACCTTTTTTATGTCAATTTCTTATTTGCCAATGAATAAAGAGAGTAGGCCTGCCGCAATTAGAGGACCGACTGGTACACCACGGAGTAAAGCGACACCAGCAACTGTACCAATGAGTAAACCTGCAACTACGTCAGGTTGGCTCGACATTAGTTTTACTCCGCGACCACCTAGCCAGGCGACTAACAGGCCAATTGCGATAGCCATAATAGACTTAACACTAATAAAGGATTTTAAAATACTCTCTCCACTGAGTTTCCCACTGGCAATTGGAGTGAGTACGCCAATGGTTAAAATAAGAATTCCTAAATTAAGACCATGAGCTTGAATATAAGGGAAAAACTCATTTAATGGTGTGATTTTAACGACAATCAACACACCTGCTGCAATAGTTACAGCTGCATTTTGACTTAATAAGCCGCAGACAAGCAGAACGAGTAGAACAACTAAATTAACATCAAATTGGGCAAGCATGGCGAGCGGAGGGCATTATAAATAAATGGAATTGTATAATATTTAAGACTTGGAATGTGAAAGCTTTAAAAGATACAGCTGATTTCAGCTCTTCTTAATTAAAAATTGAGTGTATATCTCTCAATGATAAGGAGTTTTAATTTTTGGTTACGCTTGGAAACAATGTTATATAAATTAACAAGTTAAAAATTATAGCGTTTAAAAATTATGATATAAAAATAGTCATTACTCATGAGTACGGGATATTTTTATGGACATTATAGATATCAAGATCAAAGATCAGTTTGATAAGATTCATGATGCAAAAGCACAACTAAAGAAAAATTTAGTGGAACATGAAAATGAATCTTTAAAACTAAGCCAACGTATTGAGCATATTATTGTTGATAATGAAATTATTTTGCCTACTACAGAATTATTATTTGAAAGCGAACAGAATGAAAATATTTATCGAGTCGTTGAAGAGTAAGGGTGCGAACTAGTTTAAGTAGATGAAAACAGTAGCGAGTAGTATTTAGTAAAAAATGGAAACTACGTTAAAATAACAGCTTAGTTCTAATGAGAAAACTTCATGCTGCTGGAAAAAATTTTACAATCACAAGGGTTTGGTTCTCGTAAATATTGTCAGCAGTTAATAAAAAACGGATCTGTAAGTATTGATGGAGAGGTTGTAAGTGACCTTAAAAAGCAATTCTCTCCAGAAAATTTAGAATTTTCTCTTTTTGGGGAAACTTATCAATATCGAGAAAAAGTTTACCTTGCGTTAAAGAAACCGAAAGGTTTTGAATGTTCACACCAACCTCACCATCATCAAAGCGTATTTAGCCTTTTACCCGAAATTATGATTCAACGTGGTGTGCAAGCCATTGGCCGTCTAGATCAAGATACAACAGGCTTACTTTTACTTACTGATGACGGTAAATATCTTCAAGCTTTAACTCATCCCCGTAAGCATGTTCCAAAGGTTTATCATGTTACGACTATAGATCCGGTTACACCAGAGCAAATTGAAATGCTGAGCCAAGGTGTAAGCCTACATCAGGAAAAAGGTGTTTTCGCTGCAACGGATATAGCGATATTAGAAACGCATCAATTAACCATGACGATTCATCAAGGTGTTTATCATCAAGTAAAAAGAATGATTGCAGCTGTGGGAAATAAGGTAGAAGCATTACATCGCCATCAAGTCGGGCAATTGGTTTTACCTGAACTTGAAGATGGAGAATGGGTTTATTTATCTGAACAACAAAAACAGCTCGCTCAAAATATCATTTGAGAAAACAATGGAAGGTTTGGAACTCACTATCTCGAATAAATCCCATTTGTTCATATAAACGATGAGATTCATGATTGTTGCTTTGAGTTTCCAAACTAATCCGCAAAGCATTCTCTTGCTTTGCAAATAAGATTGCTGTATCGATTAGCTGTTTAGCAGAACCTTGACGTCGGAAAACAGGCGTAACATATACATCATCTAAAATATAGTAAGTTGAACAAGCAACTGAAGAAAAACCTAAATAGAGTAAAATAAAACCCGTAATTTTATCGTCTTTAATATGAATGAAGAACACACTTTCTCTATTCTCAAAACGTTGTTTTAGGAAGTGAAGTGATTCATTAAAATTAGAAGAGGCCCCATAAAATTGGCGATATTCATCAAATAAAACGGCGAGTTGCTCTAAATCTTCAAAAGTCGCTCGTCTAACGATCATTTGGCACTCCTTGTAACTTATCATTATGTTTTTACAAAGAGAGCATAACGAAAAAAAGAGCTTTTTGACGTTAAAACTTGTTTATAAATGCAACAGTGTTAAGTTTTGTCGCTTTCACCAAGAAGTGCATTCAACTCTTCAAATAAATCTTCATGGTCATCATCTTCAGCTATAGTTGATGAGTTTTGGTTTAATGAAGATGCTTTTGCTTTTCTCAGTTTTAATAATTGTTCCATATTAATATTCTGATTTTCGATTGCAAAAGGAATAGATTTAGTTAATACGACCTGTTTAAAAAAAAGTCGTACTGCTTGGGCAGGGGTAATTCCCAGTTGTTTAAAAACAGCAAAAGCCTGCTTTTTTTCTTGGGAGTCAAGTCGAACCTGATAAACTTCTGTTTTTCGCATGAATAACAAAACCAAATGATTTTAATTTTTAGGAATTTATTTTAAACCATCGCAATGTAATTTCAATGCTTTTTGGCATAAAAAATAATCTTTTTGTCATTACGGTTACATTACAATGTCAATTCAAACTCGGAATTAAAAGACATTCCCTCTTTTGTGAGGGGGTCTGTAAATGAAATATGCTTAGCCAGAAGCTGTAATGGTTCCGAGAAGTCATCCTCAGCTTTGTGCTGAACTACTGGATAAAATGGATCATTTTTAATCGGAATTTCTAAGTAATTAAGATGCACTCGAAGTTGGTGCTGTTTCCCCGTTGTAGGAGTTAAGCGATATTTTGCCCAAATCTGATTGTGCTCGATAAGCTCAATATCAGTCTGGGTATTGGCTTTCGCATTTTCTATAACCTGCATCGTATAAAAAGGATGGCCTTTATCTAAATGCAAATATAATGTTTGAGGAAAATTTAAATCTTTTCTATAAGCTGCAATAGCGTGATAAATTTTATTGACTTGGCGCTCTGCAAATAATTGTTGGTATATACCACGCGATTCAACACGTTTGCAAAATAGAACAACACCCGCGGTTTCGCGGTCTAAGCGATGAATAGGGGTTAAAAATTCATTTCCTGTTTGTTTTTTTAGCCGCACTAAAAGAGTTTCTTGAACATATTGTCCTGTCGGGCTAATTGTTAAAAAATGTGGTTTATCGACCACCAGTAAATCATCATTTTCAAATAAAATGTGATGCTCAAAAGGTACATGTGGTTCATATGCAAGAAAGCGATAATAAAAAATATGGGTGTTGCCGACATATGGACTGGTTACAGTTAATTTATCCCCATTTGCTGCATATATAAGATCGTCTTGAAATCTTTGTTCCCATTCTTCAGTTTTAATGTGTGGAAAGTGACCACAGAGATACTCATAAATAGTTTGAGCATCTGTTCGCATAGGAAGATAGACTTGACTCGCACTTACTCCATCAATCATGGGCGGCAGAAATTCGTTTGGACTAGACATAAGAAAGTGTGAACATTTAAGAAAATTGATATAAAAAAAGCCAACTTCTAGGGCTTAAGTAGGCTTTTAAGGCAGGGCAATGTTATCATATCGATTATTTTGAATCATGTTATGTGTGCTATGTCGTATTCATTGAAATTGGTCTTAAATCATGAAGAAGATACTGAGCGTCTAGCTCTAGCTTTGGCGCAGCATGTTCAGTCGGGTGTAATTTATTTAATTGGGGACCTAGGTGCGGGTAAAACCACACTTACGCGCTATTTCTTACAGGCTTTGGGCCATAAAGGTTCTGTTAAAAGCCCAACTTATACGCTTGTTGAGCCGTATAAAATTAATGATAAAGAAATTTTTCATTTTGACTTATATCGTTTGAATGACCCCTATGAACTTGAATTAATGGGAATTCGTGATTATTTAGATATCACAGATGCATTATTTTTATTTGAATGGCCCTCTAAAGGTGGTGATGAGATTCCACAAGCGGATATCATCATTGACATTCAAAAGTCAGATGATGAGTTGACTCGTTTAGTAACGTTAACTTTACCAACAGAAAATTTGTACCAGACTTTGCAGGAACAGCTTCATGACTGATGAAAAGCTAACACAACGTCGTATTCATACATTAGACGCAGCGTTAGCGAACCAGATTGCAGCAGGTGAGGTGATTGAGCGTCCTTCTTCTGTGGTCAAAGAATTATTAGAAAACTCAATTGATGCAGGTGCAACTGAGCTGATTGTACGGATTGCTCAAGGTGGTTCGACTTTAATCGAAATCATTGATAATGGGCATGGTATTCATCCGGATGATTTGGCACTTGCTGTCATGCGTCATGCCACAAGTAAGATTAAAACTGCTGAAGATTTACATGCGATTGTGAGTTTGGGGTTCCGTGGGGAAGCCTTAGCTTCGATTGCTGCGGTTTCAAGATTGACTTTGACCAGTAGCCAAGATGAAAGTGGTATTGGTCATCAAGTTGAAGTAAACGGTACAGCATTTGATCATCAAGAAGTACAAGCTGTTGCAGCGCAAAAGGGTACCCATATTCGAGTTCAAGACTTATTTTTTAATGTTCCTGCACGCCGTAAATTCTTAAAAAAACCAACCACTGAATTTGGGCATATCGAAGAGATTGTTCGCCGTCTGGCCCTAACACATTTCGATATACGTTTTGTGCTTGAGCATAATGATAATATAAGAATTAATTTACCTATAGCGGATAGCGGAGAGCTACGTTTTCAGCGAGTTCAGCAATTATTAGGCTCACAATTTGTTCAAAATGCATATTGGATCGATGCTGAAAGTATTAGTATGCGTTTATCAGGTTGGCTTGGTCATCCTTCAGATGCACGTGCACAGGCTGATATGCAATATGTCTATGTAAATGGTCGTATTGTCAAAGATAAAACGATTTCGCATGCGCTACGCATGGCCTATGACGGTATTTTACATGGTCATCAACATTCATCTTATTTACTTTTTTTAGAAGTTGACCCTGAAAATATTGATGTCAATGTCCATCCTACTAAACATGAGATTCGATTTTTAAATCAAAGAGAAGTGCATGAGTTTGTAAGACATTATGCAAAAGAAACTCTCGCACAATTTCAGACAGCGAGTGCTGATCTAGCTCAAGCGATGAAAGCGGATGAAAGCTCAGATTATTCAGTACAACCTCAGCCCAAATATCAAGAACAATTTTCATTGCACCGAGCAAATGAAACTTTAAATTCAGACAGTGAAGCACGAAGTCAGCATGCACCGACAGAATTATTAACCGATTTTAACGCTAGTCGTCCGCAAGCTGTTCACTATGCAGATCAAACACCAAAATATAGTGGTTCTGCTCAACTAAATAATGCTTTAAAAACTTATTTAGCCCCACTTCGCGACCAACCTACTAGTTTTTCGGTAAATGAGAATGTTGAGCCAGCTGCTAAAGTAGATGAATTTCCATTAGGTATCGCAATTGCTCAACTGCATGGAATTTATATTTTAGCGCAGAATACCGAAGGGCTTATTATTGTTGATATGCATGCGGCACATGAACGTATTTTATTACAGCAAATGAAAAATGCCTGGGATAAACCTGAATTTTGGACATCTCAGCAATTGCTTATACCTAAGGTGATTTCCATTAGCCGTATGCAAGCCGTTAGAGTTGAAGAGTTAAAACCTCAGCTTGAGCGCTTAGGTCTGGAAATTGATTTATATGGTGATGAGCAAGTTATTGTTCGCGGTGTGCCTGCCATATTACAAAAAGCTGATTTTGAAAATCTTATTCCAGAGCTTTTAAATGATTTAGATCCAAATGATGAAGCACAAGGATTACTTCAAAAAAGAGATGAGTTGTTAGCTGGAATGGCATGTCATGGAGCCGTACGTGCGCATCGACAACTCAGTCTTTCAGAAATGAATGCTTTACTTCGTCAAATGGAACAAACCGAATTTGCGAGCCAATGTAACCATGGGCGGCCAACTTGGCGTGCATTCCCATTATCTCAATTAGATAAATTATTTGCTCGAGGAGAGTAGTTTTACATGTCAAATCAATTGCCCGTCATCAATTTAATGGGACCAACTGCGAGCGGAAAAACCGCTTTGGCATGTGAATTATACGAGCGTGGAAATTTTGAGCTAATTTCTGTTGATTCCGCTCTTGTCTATAAAGATATGGATATTGGCACGGCTAAACCAACTCGTGAAGAGCAAGAACTCTACCCTCATCATCTTATTGATATTATTACTCCTCTGGAAGTCTATTCAGCTGCTCAGTTTGTTGAAGGTGCATGTAAATTGATTGATGAAATGCATTCACGTGGCAAAACTCCTATTTTAGTAGGAGGGACAATGTTATATTTCAAGGCATTGTTAGAAGGATTGTCTGGTAATCTACCAAGTGCTGATGCTCAAGTTCGGGCAGCCATTGAAGAAAAAGCTCTAAATGAAGGATGGCAAGCAGTTTATGATGAGTTGGTTTCTGTAGACCCTGCCGCCGCTATAAAGTTTAATGTAACTGATAAGCAAAGAATTATTAGGGCTCTTGAAGTTTATAAAATTACGGGTGAACCAATTACTAAATTGCAGGCAGAACAACCAAAAAACGTACCATATCGATACATATTTCATAACTACACTTTACTTCCAGATCGGGTAGAATTACATCAACGCATTGAGCAAAGATTAAGCAAAATGTGGGATATCGGTTTTTTGAGTGAAGTTGAAGCTCTAATTGAAAAATACGATTTAGATGAAAATTTACCCTCAATGCGTTCGGTGGGTTATCGACAAGCACTAGAATTTCTATTAAAAAGTGATCTAAGTCTCAAAAGTAAACGTGAAATGGAGGATAAAGCTTTATTTGCAACACGACAACTTGCCAAACGTCAATATACGTGGTTACGTTCTTTGCAAGAAATACACGATTTTAAAACTTACTTGACGATAAAGCAGGCGAAAGAAGACTTGCGAAACTCTTATGGATAAAGCAAAATTTGCACACTGTCTTTTTATAATTTTTAGTTGAAAAATAAAGATAGTTTTTTTGCGCTGATTTAAAAATTTTTTTTGGAGTTAAAAATGTCTAAAGGTCAAACTTTACAAGATCCGTTCTTAAATTCTCTCCGTAAAGAACGTATCCCTGTTTCTATTTTCCTTGTGAACGGTATTAAATTACAGGGTCATATTGAATCTTTTGACCAATATGTTGTTTTATTAAAAAATACTGTAAGTCAAATGGTTTACAAACACGCGATTTCAACTGTTGTTCCAGCACGTAACCCTCGTCCAGCAGGCGCTCAAGGTACAGGCTTCCCAGCACAAGGCGGCACTCAAGGCGGTTTTGGTGGTCAAGGTAGCGGCTTTGGCGGCGGTCAAGGCGGTGGCTTCGGTGGCGCTCAAGGTGGCTTCGGTGGCGCTCAAGGTGGCTTCGGTGGTCAAGGCGGCTTCGGTGGTCAAGGTGGCTTCGGTGGTCAAGGTGGCTTCGGTGGTCAAGGTGGCTTTGGTGGTCAAGGTGGTTTCGGTGGTCATCAAGGTGGTTTTGACAACGATTCTAAATTTGAAGATGGTCAAGACGACGAAAATAATCGTTAATTGAAATCTTAAAAAGAAACCAGTCAGACAATGACTGGTTTTTTTATGTGTATTTAAAAGTTGATTCAGAATATTTAACTGGTCATGGAGAATGATTTACCATGATGACTAATTTTATTTAAATAAATAGGGCTTTAATGAATGCTATTAATATTAGCTGCTGCTTTTAGCAGCGTCTTGGTATCTATCCTATTAAAAAATTTAAAGAGAAAAGGTTATCAACCACTACAAATGATTGCATGGAACTATGCAAGCGCAAGTCTTCTTTGTTTTTGGTGGTTTCAGCCTGATATTCAACATGTTTCAATACAACATACGCCTTGGTGGTTAATTGTTGCATTAGGAATAATTTTACCTAGTATTTTTTTATGTCTTGCTAAATCATTAGAGTATGCAGGAATTGTGAGAACCGAACTTGCACAGCGTCTTTCAGTTGTCCTTTCTTTACTTGCAGCATATTTCTTTTTTCATGAACAATTTAATACCTTAAAACTGTGGGGTGTAGGCCTAGGGATTTGTGCGGTCTTACTCGTATTATTTGGGCAAATAAGTTCTTCAGCAAATCACCAATCTCGAAAAGCGATCTTTGCTCTTTTAAGTGTATGGTGTGGTTATGCAGCAGTAGATATTCTCTTGAAATATACAAGTAGTTTAGGTCTGCAGTTTACACTTACTTTAAATCTTATTTTTATTACTGCTTTTATATTGTCGATTTCATATTTATTGCTACAGAAGACTCAAAAGTGGCAGTTTAAAAGTACGATAGCTGGGTTAATATTAGGAATACTCAATTTTTCAAATATTGCTTTATATGTAAAAGCTCATATTCTTTTAAAAGATTCTCCTGCAATTGTTTTTGCGAGCATGAATATTCTTGTTGTGTTATTGGGAATTTTAAGCGGAGTGATTTTATATAAAGAAAAATTAAAATGGCCTACCATTTTGGGGATTCTTTTAGGAATAAGTGGAGTAGTTTGTTTAGCTAGCGCAATGGTTTGATAGTTCAAGAGAATAGAATCTCTTGAACTATAGAGATTTTTATAAATATGTGAAAATCACTTCATCTGGCAGACGTGATTTAGGAAGCTTAGCATTAAAGTCATTTTCACTACGATAGCCTAGAGAAACAATCACAGAGCTTCGTAAGCCTTTTTCAGTTAACCCGAGCTCAGTATTTAGAACTTCTTCATCAAAGCCACCCATTGGAGTTGCATCGATGCCTTCTAAGCCAGCAGCAAAGAGTAGCTGTCCTAAAGCAATGAATGTTTGATTTTCCATCCACCCGAATAAATTTTTCTGTTCATTTCGGTAGAACTCGACGTAGCCATGGCGAGTATCTTTTTGACCTAATTTTGCTTTTTCATCTTTAAAACGGCCACTTAAATCATCTTGCTCAAGTAGTTGATTTAAGTACTCAGATGTAATATCCGTTTTTGTACAGAATACAAGTGTATGTGATGACTCAAGCACTTTAGGAGCATTGTAAGCATACTTTCCTGTTAATGCTTTTGCGATTCGTTCTTTAGCTGCAAGATTATCTGCAACTACAAAGTGCCAAGGCTGAATATTTACTGAAGATGGGGTAAAACGTAAAATTTCTAATAATTTCTTAATTTTTTCTTGAGGAATTTTCTTTTCAGAATCATACGCTTTTGTTGTATAGCGACTTTTAACCGTATTTAATAAATCCATACTTTACTCCATATCAGTTTTATAGCAATTGAGAGAATTTAATCTTTGCCATGATACGCTATTTTATTCAAAAACATTTCCTGTGTAGTTTGATAAAGAAATATAATTTCATATAAAGTTTTAGTAATCTATTGAAAATGATTGATTTAATGCCAACAGATGCAAAGAGTAAGCTGCGAGAATTTAGAATCGTTAAAGCCTTTATCATTTTTGCATTTATTTTGAGTCTTTTGATTTTATACATTGAGTATCACAAGTATGTACATATAAGCTGGAAATTTGTATTTATTGCCAGTATGTGTGCGATTTACAATTTTGATTTAAATAACAAAATTAAAGAATTGAAAGTGCAAATAAAAAGTGACTAATTTTTAGTTAATAATTCCAGATAACCAATTCAAGCTGTTGCGTATTTGAAGATGGATCAATTTCCAAAATATAAGCTTGATCTTCACGCCAATCGCCAAGAACAATTCGTTGTTTAGCTTCTACCTTATGAATTGAAGGGCGATGGGTATGCCCATGAATAAGTATATCTACATCTGTTAAAGCAGTAAGCACAGCTCGCTCATTTACATCCATAATTTCATAGCTTTTTTGCTGTTTATCTGCGGAGCTTCTTTTTCGAAAGCCATTAACCAGTTTAGTACGAAAACTCAGGGGTGTACGGCGTAAAAAAGCCACTAAAAGTGGATTTCGAATAATTTTTCTAAATCTTTGATAGGAAACGTCATCTGTACATAGTGCATCACCGTGTTCTAGGCGGTACTGATGTCCAGCAATATTAAGATAATAAATGTCAGGTAGTAATACACCGTTAAATTTATTGAGGAAAATCTGATTTAAAGCAAAATCACGGTTACCTACTTGGAAGTAAACCCGATTTCCTTTTTTGTTAAAGTCTTTTAATGCCTCAATAATTTCATCGAGCCATGGTGCCGAGTAATCATCGCCAATCCAAGCGTTAAACCAGTCACCTAAAATATAAAGCTGTGTTTGTTTATTTTGATAATGCACCAATAAATCTAAAAACCCTCGAACAAGTCGAGGGTGTTCAGGTGACAAGTGTAAATCAGAGATAAACAGATAAGTCACAGCTTATTCCTAAAATTATTCAGAAATAATTTTAGCAGATTCGATTACAACATTTTCTAATGGAACGTCAGCGTGGTAACCACGGTTGCCAGTGCGAACACCTTTGATCGCTTCAACAACATCCATACCTTCAACAACTTTACCAAATACAGCATAACCCCAGCCTTGAGCAGTTTTAGAGGTATGGTTTAAGAAAGAGTTGTTTTTTACATTAATAAAGAACTGTGCAGAAGCAGAGTGAGGTGCTTGAGTACGTGCCATAGCAATCGTACCAACATCATTGCTTAAACCGTTGTCAGCTTCGTTTTCGATAGAATCACGAGTTGCTTTTTCTTTGAAGTTTTCATCCATCCCGCCACCTTGGATCATGAAACCATCAATGACACGGTGGAAAATAACGCCGTCATAAAAACCGTCACGTACATATTCTAAAAAGTTTGCTACTGTTTTTGGTGCTTTTTCAGTATTTAGTTCAAGAACAATACGACCTTTATTGGTGTTTAATTCGACTTGAGGAAAACTCATTACATTAATCTCCTAAACATGGGCTTATGACCATGGGTTTTTGGTTGAGAGAAGCATAAGCAAACTGTAAACTACAAGGCAAGTAAAAAACGTTAAAATCTTTGTGAAAAATGAAGATAGCGTTTAAATTTTTCGAAATTTATCTACAAAGAAGTGATTGATACACTATGAAGCCTAATGATGTTGTCTCGAGCCTGCCTAATAACCCGACACCGAATACTCATGCCTCTGTCGATTCTGCGCAGCAAGAACAACAGGCTGGCTTAGATTTTGTTCGCCAAGTCATTACTGATGATTTGGCTACGGGACGTGCAAAGCAGATCGTAACGCGTTTTCCACCAGAACCAAATGGTTATTTACATATTGGCCATGTAAAAGCGATTTGCTTGAACTTTGGTGTGGCTGAAGAGTTTGATGGTTTGTGTAATTTGCGTTTTGACGATACAAACCCTGATGCTGAAGAACAAGAGTATGTTGACGGTATTGCGAATGATGTGAAATGGCTTGGTTTTAACTGGAATGGTGAACCACGCTATGCATCAGGTTATTTTGATCAATTATATGCATGGGCAGTTCAACTTATTGAACAAGGCGATGCATATGTAGATTTACAATCTCCAGAAGAAATTAAGTTAAACCGTGGTAGCTTTGTTGAGCCAGGTAAAAACTCTCCATACCGTGATGCTTCTAGTGAAGAGAATCTTGCTCGCTTTGAAAAAATGCGTAGCGGTGAGTTTAAAGAGGGTGAAGCGGTTTTACGTGCCAAGATTGATATGGCAAGTACAAATGTACATATGCGTGATCCGATTTTATATCGCGTATTACATTCAGAGCATCACCAAACTGGCGATAAATGGAAAATCTACCCAATGTATGACTATGCTCATCCATTGTCTGATGCCATTGAAGGAATTACCCATTCGCTTTGTACATTAGAATTCCAAGATCACCGTCCGTTTTATGACTGGATTGTTGAAAAAGTAAAATCTAAAGCTGTTCCGCATCAGTATGAATCTTCACGTTTAAACGTGGATTACACCATTACGTCAAAACGTAAATTACGTAAATTGGTGGAAGGTGCGTATGTAAATGGTTGGGATGATCCACGTATGCCAACCGTAGTCGGTATGCGCCGTCGTGGTTTTACTCCTGAAGGTTTACGTGATTTTTGTAAGCGTGTAGGCGTGTCAAAAACTGACGGTATTGTTGATGTTGCAATGCTTGAGTTCTGTATTCGTCAATCTTTAGAAAATACTGCTGCGCGTGGTATGGCTGTTTTAAGTCCACTTAAAGTGACTTTAACTAATTTACCTGAAGATATGGATCTTACGCATGCTCGCCATCCTAATGTTGATATGGGTGATCGTGTGATTCCTTTAACTAAGGAAATCTATATTGATCGTAAAGATTTTGAAGAAGTACCGCCAAAAGGCTTTAAACGTTTAATTCCTGACGGTGAAGTGCGTTTACGCCATGCTTACGTGATTAAATGTGATGAAGTCATTAAAGATGCAAATGGTGAAGTGATTGAACTGAAATGTTCAATTGACCCTGAAACTCTAGGAAAGAATCCGGAAGGCCGTAAAGTTAAAGGCGTGATTCACTGGGTATCTGCAACTAAAGGGATTCCTGCTGAAGTGCGTATTTACGATCGTTTGTTTACTGAAGCCGCACCTGATGCAGATGATGACTTCTTGGCAAATCTTAATCCTGAATCATTAAAAGTGGTACAAGCTGTCATTGAACCAGCTTTGGCACAAGCGAATCCTGAAGATCGTTTCCAATTTGAGCGTGAAGGCTATTTCGTTGCTGATCAATATGATCATTCACCAGAGAAACCGGTTTTCAACCGTATTCTTGATTTGAAAGATAGCTTCAAGCCTGAGAAAAAGTAAGAGATTGATTATCTCTTACTTTTTCGCAAGATGAACAATATGTTGTGAGTAGATAGTAGAGATCGATTATCTCTTACTTTTTCGCAAGACGAACAACATGTTGTGAGTAAACAACAAATATAAAAAAGCCCAACTCAGTTGGGCTTTTTATTTAGATGTCTTCTCATATTTTCTTTTTCTTTATGATTAATATCCTTGGCAAATTAGCTTAGGTTGGATTAATCACATAAAAATAAAGAACCAAGATTATAAGGAGAATACATGAAAGCAATAAATAAGTATTGACCGTATTAAAGCTTTTAAGAAATTTCCAGATATCCATAGTAAATCAACGTATATTTTGTGTTACAAATTAATAATACACTGAAAATTTTATTAAATGTTTGTTAAAGGCGAATATAGCACTCTCTTTGTTTGAAAAATAAGCAAACAATAATACCAAATGGTAAAATTTAATATTCGCGCACATTCGAGTCTTTATAGTTTATCCACTATAACCAATTCTTTTTAAGAATTTTTGAATAACCTCAAATGCAGCATGTTCAAGTGCTTGAGCATATTGTAAGTTTTCTTCGCGAAGTTTCTGAATCGAAATCTTGGCATTACGAAGTTCACATGTGTGGCCAATTAACCATTTCTCAAAATTTTCTTCTGTTGTTTCAATATGAAACTGCAACGCGAGAATATTATTTCCAATTTCAAATGCCTGATTGGTATAAATCTCTGAACTAGCTAATAACACCGCGTTTTCAGGGAGATCGAAAGTGTCACCATGCCAATGTAGAACATGGATATTATTAAGCAAAGCAGATAATACCTGATTAGGACGTAAACTTAAGCTCAGTGGACCCCAGCCAATTTCTTTTTGATGTCCTGCATATACTTTTGCACCAAGTGCATGAGCAATAAGCTGTGCCCCCAAACAAATACCTAGTGTAGGTTTATCTGCTGCTAAACGTTGTTTAAGTAAAGCGATTTCATCTTTTAAAAACGGATAATCTTCAGTTTCATAAACCCCGATTGGGCCACCTAAAATAATAGTTAATCCATCGTGTGCAAAAGCAGCAGTTAGATCATCTACACCTGCTTCAAAATAACGGACGCGAAATCCGAGTTGATAAAAGACATCTTCTAATGAACCTAAGTCTTCGAAAGCAAGATGCTGAATGGCATAAATAGTTTTAGGGAAGGCGTTTGTTGTGTTCATACAAATGATTCATAGAAGATCAATAGGTGGAGTATAGCGATAAATATAAAGAAGAAAATATCTGTATAAATCGTCAATACCTGAAAATTGATATTTTTCGTTAAGATAATATTGTTATGCAAAGGATTATCTATTTTCCAATAAATCTCTTTGCATATTCCATTGCTTAAAATAATAGCTTTTGAGTTTCTTCAAAATCTATATTTGAAAGTTGATGCTCATCTTTTAGATTAACTCCTGAGAAACCAAGTTGTTTGGATTTTTTTATTAAAGCGATTAAACGTTGTACTGCAACTGGAATACTTAAACCTGCTGAGCGAATATTAGAAACACAATTACGTTTGGCATCGAGGCAGCCTGAATATGCATTCCATGTATAGTAAATTCCCATACTATCAGGAGAGCTTAAACCAGGACGCTCACCGATCAGCATCACAAGCATCGGTGCCTTAAAGATTTCAGCAACCTCATCACCTAATGCAACCCGACTGCCTGTTGCCAGTGCAATGGGTGCAAGGCTCCAGTTTTCTTGCTGAATTTGTTCATTCAGCATTGTAATGAATGAGATAGCATTCGCTTCAATCGCTCTTGCGGAGAGACCATCACCGACCACAATACAAACATCGTATTGTTGCGTGTTTTCTGCATACTTCTTAATTAAGGCTTCTTTTGAGGGGTTTGAAAGCTGACGTCCTAAATCAGGACGTTTAAGATAAATTTCTTTATTAGGTGCATTACTTTGTACATGAAGACTTTGCAGCTGCCGTTGTGTTAATTGCTCCGTGAGGTAGGAAACATCCATCTCTTGATAAACCGCATCTTTTGCTTGCGCATGCGACAACTGGAACTCAAGTAAGGCACGTGTTGGAATGCTACAACCCGCACGGCCCAGAGCAATACGGGCATCAGTAAACTGTTTAAGTTTTTCCCACTGATCTTGATGGGTAGAAGATGGATATTGAATATCACGGTTCAGTTTCATGGGGTTCTCCCTAGTTCATGAGCAGACGAGAGAATTGGTCAGGCATGTGGTCTGCCCAACAGATTTGAGAGTTTTGTTGTTTAAAAATACCTTGCTGTTCAAGCCAAGCTGAAAACTCAGGAGCAGGTTTTAAACCTAGGAGTTGTCTTAAATAGAGAGCATCATGGAATGAGGTCGTTTGATAGTTGAGCATGACATCGTCTGAACCCGGAATTCCCATAATAAAGTTAATGCCCGCAGCACCAAACAGAGTAAGGAGAACATCCATATCATTTTGGTCGGCATCGGCATGGTTGGTATAACAAATGTCGCAGCCCATCGGTACTCCAAGTAACTTACCGCAGAAGTGATCTTCTAGTCCCGCACGTATAATTTGTTTACCGTTAAATAGGTACTCGGGGCCAATAAAGCCGACGACTGTATTTACTAAAAGCGGATTGTATTTACGGGCGACTGCATAAGCACGCGTTTCTAATGTTTGCTGATCAACGCCGTGATGTGCATTGCTGGATAACGCACTGCCTTGGCCCGTTTCAAAGTACATGACGTTTTGTCCAATCGTTCCGCGCTTGAGTGCAAGTGTGGCTTCATATCCTTCTTGTAGTAAATCGAGTGAAATTCCAAAACCTTCATTAGCTAGTTGGGTGCCGGCAATTGATTGGAACATTAAATCAATTGGCACATTTTTTTCAGCCAGTTGAATACCTGAGCTGATATGGGTAAGTACACAAGATTGCGTCGGAATTTGATATTCCTGAATGACATGATCAAGTAACTTCAGTAGCTCTGATAAATTATGTAAGTTATCTGTCGCTGGATTAATCCCAATTACGGCATCACCATTGCCATACATCAAACCATCTAAAATACTGGCAGAAATACCAAGCACATCATCGGTAGGGTGGTTCGGTTGTAAACGGGTAGAAAGATGACCTTTTAAACCGATTGTGTTGCGAAATTGGGTGACCACTTCGCATTTGCTGGCGACATAAATCAAATCTTGATTGCGCATAATTTTGCTGACTGCAGCCACCATTTCTGGAGTTAAACCTGATGCTAAAGCTTTTAAGCTTTGTGCAGTCGCTTCTTCACCAAGTAACCAATTTCGAAAATCGCCTACTGTAAAGTGTGAAATAGGGGCAAAGGCTGCTAGATCATGTTCATCAATAATTAGTCGTGTAATTTCATCAGTTTCGTAATCGACCACAACCTCATTCAAAAAAGTTTTAAGTGGTACATCGGCTAAAGTCATTTGTGCCGCAACATGTTCGGTTGCATCTCTGGCCGCTACACCTGCTAATTCATCACCTGAACGTAACGGCGTTGCTTTTGCCATCAAGGTCTTCAAGTCAGCAAAGTGATACTGTTGATTGGCGACAATATTGCGATAACTCATAGTTGAATCCTTTTTTATAGTTCTTGTTCTGCGGCTTTAATATTTGCAAACTCTTCTTCTGGTGTGCCTTTCACTAAATGATAACGGCTATAGAATAAAAAGTAAGCAATAAATACGACATAAATAGCGGCAGCAATAAACCAAACTTTTGGGTTAACAACAAAGCCCGCAACTACAGCAGCGACTGCTAGAACTAAGGCAATACTTGAAGTAACGATTCCTCCAGGAGTTTTATAAGGACGAGGCATGTCGGGTTTAGATAGGCGTAGTTTGATGTGGGATAAAAGAATCAACACATAAGAAATGGTGGCACCAAAAACAGCGATTAAAATGAGTGAATCACCTTCTTTGGTGAGTGAAAGCAAGAACCCAATAATGCCCGGAATAATAATTGCGAGATAAGGGGCTTTATTTTTATTGGTTAAAGAGAGTGAAGTAGGTAAGTAACCAGCACGAGAGAGTGCAAAAATTTGACGCGAATAGGCATAGATAATTGAAAAGAAACTCGCGATTAAACCTGCTAAACCAACAAAGTTAACAAAAGTCGCAAGCCAAGTATTGGTGCCATACACTTTAACCAGAGCATCGACGAGGGGAGCGCCAGAGTTTTGTAAAGTACTTGCACCCGCTGCACCTGCACCTAAGAATAAAATGAGTATGGCAAAGGCTGTTAAGATGAGCATTGCTCCGATTAAACCGCGTGGCAGAGATTTGGCTGGATCTTTCGCTTCTTCGGCTGCTAATGGTACACCTTCAACTGCAAGAAAAAACCAGATAGCAAAAGGAACTGCAGCCCAGATGCCCAAATAGCCATGAGGTAAAAAAAGACTTGCACCAACACCTGTACCAACTGGAATATCAAATAAATTTTGCGCTTTAAAGTGTGGAATCATTGCCCCAATAAACACGACAAGGGCAACAGCAGCGACAAGCGTAATTGCGAACATGATTTTTAAGGCTTCGCCAGCACCTTTGAGGTGTATACCCATAAAAATGGCGTAACAAGCGAGGTAAATCATCCAGCCATTAATACCAAATAGAGATTCGCAATAACCACCAATAAATACGGCAATAGCCGCAGGAGCAATTGCGTATTCAATTAAAATAGCTGTTCCTGTTAAATAGCCGCCAAAAGGACCAAAAGCAGCACGTGCAAAACTATAACCGCCACCTGCTGTCGGCATCATGGTGGACATTTCTGACATAGAAAGACACAGGCACAGATACATGATTGCAGCAAGGGCAGTGGCAATAAACATCCCGCCCCAGCCACCTTGGGCTATGCCGAAGTTCCAACCAGCAAAATCACCTGATATCACATACGCTACGCCTAAACCAATCAGGAGTAACCAACCAACGGTACCTTGTTTAAGTTGACGCTGAGCAAAATATTCTGCTGACGAGACTTCTGTCTTTGAGGAAATAACGGAAGCTGTTTCTGGTTGATTCATACAATACTCCTGCGAGTTAGTTTGTATGAATCAATGCAAAAGCAATGCCTAAATGAAGCACTTTAGAGAGTAGATGGAGCTTTTTTATTCTAAATGATAAAAATTCAATCTTAACAATCGGGAATAAAGAAGCCAGCAATCTAAATTACTGGCTTCTTATATAATTAGTCATCTTACTTCTTTCTAGTGTTGATAGTTTGGTATCAACTTGGTGCGAAACTTAGAAGAAGCCCATTGGTTTAGTTGAGTAACTTACCAACAAGTTTTTAGTTTGTTGATAGTGATCTAGCATCATCTTATGGTTTTCACGGCCAATACCAGACTTCTTGTAGCCACCAAATGCAGCATGTGCAGGGTAGATGTTATAGCAGTTTGTCCAGACACGGCCAGCTTCAATAGCACGACCCGCACGATAAGAAATGTGAGCTGAACGTGACCATACACCTGCACCTAAACCATACATGGTGTCATTGGCAATTTTAATTGCATCGTCAAAGTCTTTGAATGTTGTCACAGCAAGTACAGGTCCAAAAATTTCCTCTTGGAAAACTTGCATGCCATTGTGACCTTTAAAAATAGTCGGATCGACATAGTAACCATCGCCTACTTCTTTACGGCCGCTACCGCCAAGTAAGAGTTCTGCACCTTCTTCACGACCAGTGTTAATACAACGTAAGATTTTCTCTTGCTGTTGTAGAGATGCTTGAGCACCAATCATCGTTTCAGTATCAAGTGGATGACCAGTTTTAATACGTTTTACACGTTCGACAGCCATCTCTAAGAACTGATCAGCAATGCTTTCTTGTACTAAAGCACGAGAAGGGCAAGTACATACTTCACCTTGGTTTAAGGCAAACATAGCAAAACCTTCAAGCGTTTTTTCTAAGAAGTCATCTTCTTTATCCATGATATCTTCAAAGAAAAGGTTTGGTGACTTACCGCCAAGTTCTAATGTCACTGGAATAATATTTTCGGTCGCATATTGCATCACCATTTGTCCAGTTTGAGTTGAACCTGTGAATGCGATTTTTGCAATACGTGGGTTGGTAGCTAACGGGCGGCCGACTTCTGAACCGAAACCATTGACAATATTAAGTACGCCCGGTGGTAAAATGTCTTGAATGAGTTCAGCCACCAACAAAATACCCACTGGAGTTTGTTCAGCTGGTTTAATCACAACACAGTTACCAGCTGCTAAAGCAGGTGCAAGTTTCCATGCTGCCATCAAAATCGGGAAGTTCCATGGAATGATTTGACCAACTACGCCGAGTGGTTCGTGGAAATGATACGCAATGGTATCTTCATCAATTTCAGAGATTCCACCTTCTTGAGCACGAATACATCCAGCGAAATAACGGAAATGGTCAATCGCAAGTGGAAGGTCCGCTGCTAAAGTTTCACGGACTGCTTTACCGTTATCCCAAGTTTCTGCAACAGCAAGCATTTCAAGATTTGCTTCTAAACGATCAGCAATTTTTAAAAGGATATTCGAGCGTACTGTTGGTGATGCTTTATTCCATGTTGCTTTTGCTTTGTGCGCTGCATCTAGAGCGAGCTCAATATCTTCAGCACTAGAACGTGGAATACGTGTAAAAGCTTTTCCGTCAACAGGAGATACATTGTCAAAATACGCACCCTTTACAGGTGCAACCCATTCACCGCCAATAAAATTTTCATATTGTGATTTGAATTGAACTTTTGAGCCTGGTTGATTTGGATCGATATAGCGCATATAAATATTCCTTTGCTTTTTAGGACTAAAGACTAACAAGAACCCTGTCAGTAGGTACTTTCGTACTTTGTATAATTAGGATATAAAGAAGAAGGTTGGAGAAAGGTTGGAATAGAAATGTGGATATATAAGGAATTTACAAATGTTCACAAAAAAGGATTTATTGCAGCAACGGACGTTGATTGATCAACTGCGCACGCAAAATAGTCTCTCTCCTCAGAACGCTGCCAAACTCGGCCAAAGTATTGCAAGCTCGTGGGAACGATCGGCTTCTGCCGCGATTCCTAAAGAGCGTTTTGCGGCTCCATTAGTCGAGAAAAAAACTGCTTCACAAAATGCTTTAGATATGGCTTTAAGCCAATGTGCCGACGACTTACGTCATATTGCAGAGCAATCTTCAATGGTAATTGCTGTCGGTGATATCGGCAGTACGATTATCTGGACGGCACCAAGTGCACAAATGCAAAGTGCTGCTGAGCGTGTGCATTTTGTACAAGGTGGTCAATGGCGTGAAGAATTTGTTGGTACGAATGCCTTGGCTTTATCTTTAAAAACTCAACAATCAAGCTGTGTTTTTTCAAACGAACATTACATGGAGTCGATTCATGATTGGGTGTGTTATGCCGCACCGATTATCGATCCATACTCAAAACAAACGCTAGGTGTTGTTGATTTATCAACCACATGGAAGAACCATAATAGTTTAGGAATATTAGCCGCTGAACGTTGTGCATCCATTATTCAATCTGCTTTGCTAGAGCAGCAGCGTCAGCAATTACATATCCGTGCATTTTCGACGCCACAAGTTAAATTTAATGGCAAGAGTCTGTTATTAACGCCGCGTCAAATTGAAATTTTAACCATATTGGCTCTATGTCCGCATGGTTTAACTTTAGAGCATCTTTATCAGGCGCTCTATGGCGAACGTAAAGTGAGCATGGGCACACTTAAAGCTGAAATGTCTCAACTACGAGATATTTTGGGTGGTTTACTTGGTTCACGCCCATATCGTCTGCTTGTGCATGTTGAAGCCGATTTTTTACAAGCTGAACAAGCACTCGATGCGGGATATGCGGCCTCTGCTTTACAGCTTTACACAGGTGTATTTCTGGCAAAAACTGAAAGTCCGTTTTTGTGTGCATGGCGCGATTGCCTTGAGTCACGCTTGAGCGATGCAATTTTTAAAACCCAAGAAACAGATTTATTACTTAAGCATTTAGCTCATTTCCCTGAAGCAATTGATGCGGTAGAGCGCCTTATGGAGCTTTTACCAAGTGAACATCCTGCGCATCAACTGCTGGTGAAATACCTTGACTCACCTAAGCTTAGTTAAGTAATTTTTTGATCCAGCCACTGGAACAATTGTTGATAGACTTGTTCTCGTACTGGCTGGGCCGAAAGGACTAAGTCATGCAATCCATTGTGAATAGAGACAACCGAGACATCGCCTTTAATTTTTTTACCATGTTTCTCAATATCTTTAACATCTAAAATTACGTCACTTTGAGTCGCATCTATTCCCCATTTTTTTGGATTTTTAGTTTGGTGCGAATGCATAATCAGGGCGGGAACGTTCAGTTTAACCCCACGGTGAATCTCTTTTTGTGCTGTATGAATTGCATGTACAAAGCTGAGTTGAACTGTAGGGGCAGAGGTTGGTTTCCAGTCAAGATTGAACTCCCATTCACCTTTGAGCTGCTTATGAAGGCTAGTGGTGTACCATTTGTTTAATTGGCTTGGAAATTTAACTTTTGGTAGATATTTTCCTACTCGACTTAGCATTGGAATACCAAACTTCTTTTCGACTAGACTTAAATTAAAGTCGTAAAACGGACTATTTGCCCATAGCGCTTTAATAAGGGGATGATCTGGATGATGGGCAGCATAAAGTGTTGCTGTCAAACCACCAGTTGAATGACCTGCGAGTAAAACCTGAGTGTGTTGCTCTTCGCCAATAATCTCTAATGCTTGAGTAATTTCGGCGTCGTATTCATTTAAATCAAGCACATTATAGAAAATTTGATGAGGCAGCTTTGAGCGGCCATATTTTCTTAAATCAAGTGCATAGAAGTCATAACCATGAGCATTGAATTGCTCAGCCATTTCGGTTTGAAAGAAATAATCTAAAAAACCATGAATATACAGCACGGCTTTTTGAGTAGATTGAGCAGCTTTTTTACGCACTAAGGTGGCTACAACTTTCCCTTCATAATCATCAGGAAAACTAAGTGTGAGCTGTTCGTAGCCCGTGCCTAAAATATCTGGAACATAAGTTTGATTAGCTGAAGATGTATTCATTTTTATCGAGCTATTGTAATTAAGACATGCTGAGTATCCTTCAATGAAATGGGCGAATTGTCAATCAGGTTTAGAGAAGGTTGGAGTATAGGTTCTAAAAAAAGGGAATACCGCTGGAGCTAAGTATTCCCCAAAAAAGTAAGTCAACGGTCGGAGGGATTTGACTTACTAGAGGGATATGCCATTACATCAGTATTAAAGTGCTGCTTTGAAAATCTCCACAACTTGCGCATGATTTGCTTTACGAGGGTTGGTGAGCATACATGCATCTTTTTGAGCATTATCTGCCATCACTGCAAGGTCTTCAGTTTTTACACCAAGCTCGGTTAAACCAGATGGAATACCAATTGATGAAGACAGTTTACGAATGGCATCAATTGCAGCATAGGCAGCTTCTGTTACGGTGAGTCCGTGAGTTTTTACACCCATTAACTCTGCGATTTTTGCGTAGCGATCTGGGCAAGCAATTAAGTTAAATTCACAAACGTGTGGTAACAAGATTGCATTACATACGCCGTGAGGTAGGTTGTAAAAACCACCCAACTGGTGCGCCATTGCGTGAACATAACCTAAAGATGCGTTGTTAAATGCCATGCCCGCCAAGTACTGTGCATAGCTCATCGCATCACGCGCTTCGATATTTTCACCATTTGCGACAGCAGGTTGTAACCATTGACTAATCATCGTGATGGCTTTTTCTGCACACGCATCAGTAATCGGGTTCGCCGCCGTAGAAACATATGCTTCAACTGCATGAGTTAGCGCATCCATACCTGTTGCAGCGGTTAAACCAGCCGGTTTTGCAATCATAAGTTTCGGGTCATCAATGGCAATAAGTGGGGTACAACGCCAGTCAACAATCGCCATTTTTACGTGAGTATCGGTATTGGTAATAATACAGAAACGAGTCATTTCCGATGCAGTACCAGCCGTTGTATTCACTGCAATGAGTGGTGTCATTGGGACTTTACTTTTATCGATGCCTTCGTAGTCACGAATATGACCACCACCCGCAGTGACTAAACCAATCCCTTTTGCACAGTCATGAGATGAACCGCCACCTAGAGAGACAATAAAGTCACAGCCATTTTCGTTATAGGCATTTACGCCATTGTGAACATTAATATCGGTTGGGTTCGGTTCTGCACCCGGGAAAATATGGCTCGCAACACCTGCTTCAGTTAAATAGTTTGCGATAAGGTCTGCAACGCCAAATTTAAATAAGCCTTCATCGGTCACAATTAATGCTTTTTTTGCGCCGAGGTTTTGCGCCTTCGTACCAATTTCTTTGGCACATCCTGGTCCAAAGAGTGATACGCAAGGAATGTAAAAACCGTTTGTTTGATCTGCAATATTTTTAAAAGCCATGGAGTGATTCCTTCTTCCATAAATCCATTGTTTGTTATTACAGGTGAGCCTCACCATGGGCTTAGTATTGTGATCTGAAGATTATTTTCCTACCTACCAAAAACCTACCAAATATTACTTGGGATTTAATTATTGATTTTTAATGACTTTATATAAAATTTGGCACATTCATTTAATTTTTTCGGGAAAATCGTTAAGCTATGGGCTGTTGAAGATGTACATATGAGATTATGAAACAGGAAACTGCGCTTAAACTGCTCAAAGCAGGTGAAAATGTTTTTTTAACCGGTTCGGCTGGTGCAGGGAAAACCTATACACTCAATCAGTACATCCAATACCTAAAAGCACGTAAAGTGCCTGTAGCTATTACGGCGTCTACAGGTATTGCGGCAACGCATATGAACGGTATGACCATTCATACATGGGCTGGCATTGGCATTAAAGATCTGTTAACTGACGACGATCTAAAACGCATGAAAGAGCGTAAATATCTCAAGGAACACCTTGAAAATGCGCAAGTTCTTGTGATTGATGAAATCTCAATGCTACATGCGAAACAGCTTAATCTGGTCAATCAAGTTCTAAAATATTTTAAAGAAAGCGATGAAGCCTTCGGTGGTATTCAAGTCATTGTGGCTGGAGATTTCTTCCAGTTGCCGCCTGTAGGACGTAATGGTGAAGCCAATCGTGACAAGTTCTGCTTTATGTCAGATGCATGGGTCGAAGCCAAATTCCGCGTATGTTATTTAACAGAACAGCACCGTCAAGACGATGAAATTCTTAACCAGATTTTAAACGCTATTCGTGCGCAAAATATTCAACCCGATCATTTGCAAGCACTGCGTCAATCACGCTCGCATGATATTGGTGAGACCTTTACTCGTCTTTATACACACAATATGGATGTCGACAATATCAATTATCAGCACCTAAATGAAATTGATAATGAAGGGCATCAATTTAATGCTGTTTTAGATGGTAATGAAAAGTTATTAGAAACTTTAAAATCCTCAGTGCGTGCGCCAGAAGAACTCACACTTAAAAAGCATGCCAAAGTCATGTTTGTAAAAAATAACTTTGATATGGGCTATATCAACGGAAGTTTGGGTGAAGTCATCGGCTTTGAAGAAGATGATGAAAATGGCTTACTGCCGAAAGTAAAACTGACTGATGGCACGACTTTGCTGGTTGCTCCTGAAACTTGGTCCGTTGAAAATGAAGCAGGCAAAGTGATTGCAAGTTTTCAGCAAATTCCGCTTCGTTTAGCGTGGGCGATTACTATTCATAAAAGCCAAGGGATGACTTTAGAAGCCGCTGAAATTAACCTGATGAATACCTTTGAAAAAGGTCAGGGTTATGTTGCATTGTCACGCTTAAAATCTTTAACTGGTCTAAAATTATTAGGTATTAACGAGCAAGCTTTAGAGTTAGACAGTTTAGCTGTCAAAGCGGATCGTCGTTTCCAAGAACTTTCAAAAGAAGCTGAAGACAACTTTGCAGATGTAGATTTAACCGCTCAGCACAAAGCCTTTATTCGTCACTGTGGCGGCACCTTAAATGAAACCGAGATTTCTCGTAATGAGAAGAAACTCGCAAAAGGTGGAAAGCAAAATTACGCTACGGCAACGTTAGATGAGACACGTGTGCTGTTTGAAGAAGGCTATGAGATTGAAGACATCGCGCATGAACGTGGTTTAACCCCAGCGACAATTATTAATCACTTGGCTCGACTGCATAAAGAGCAAAAGTTAGATATTTCGGTTGCCCATCCGGGTGAAGAGGTGGTCGAAGAAATTCGTAAAATTTATAAGAAGCTGAAAAAGCGCCAAAATCCAGATCATTTTTCTGATGATGGTTCGATCAAACTAAGACCAATTGTTGAAGCAACCAGCCCTCGAATGGGATATGATCAGGTCAGATTAGCTTTATTATTTATTGAGTAAAGTTTAATTAGCTTAATGACTTATTATATAAATTGAGGTGGCTATGCCGCACGTTATAGTTGATTATTCAGAAAATTTAACTGGATTAAACGCAAAACAATTACTTGAAGAAATTAATACCACATTGATTGATACAGAGCTATTTAGTCCAGAAGACATTAAAAGCCGTGCGCGTAAAGATGATGTTTTCCTCATAGGTTTGGGAGCGGAACAGGCTTATATTCATGCAAAGGTCTATATTTTGTCGGGAAGAACGGCTGAACAAAAACAGCTTCTGGGTGAGCAGTTATTAGCGGCGCTTAGTAATAAAAAATATCTACAACCAGAGTTTCATAAAGAAATTCAATTGTGCGTTGAGCTTGTCGATATGCCAAGAGAAGATTATTTCAAGCAAGTTGTATAACACTAAAAAGCGTAATTTCGATCAAGAATAGCGATCAGCACTATGTAAAAGTAGTGCTTTCGAATGAACAGACATCTACTTACTTTAAAGTGAGTCTAGTATGATACAGGTATAACCTAGATTATGCCTGTATCTCTAAAAGCTTAATATCTGCATATTGCTCAATCAAGTTGTCATCTAGCATGTGGATGTAATCCATGAAGATGGTGCTAAAACTTCCCATAGTTTGCGCTTGATTTGCAGCAAGTTTACCCGCAATCGCAAAATGAACATGAGCTGAAAGAGCAGCAATTGTTGGCGTCGTCACAGCGCTATATGCTGCGATTAAGGCACCTAAAGCGCAGCCCGTTGCTGTAATTTTGGGCTGTAATGGACTTCCACCGTTTACTTGAATAACGATGTCTAATTCTTTAGATAAAATATAATCTGACTCACCTGAAATAGCGATACAGTCCGTATGTGCTAATAGTGCATAAGCCTGTTGATAGGCTTGATCACTGCTTAAAGTACTATCGACACCTTTAGATTGAACTTGGTTGCCAGCAAGCGTACTAATTTCTGAGGCATTACCACGAATAACGCTTGGCTTGAACTGTAAAAGCTCGTCTGTCATTTGACTACGCCAAGCTAAAATTGGTCCATAGCCGACTGGATCAAGCACCCATGGAATGCCATTGAGCTGTGCAGTCTTGGCAGAGATTTGCATAGCTTGCATTTGCTCTGAGGTTGGCGTACCCAGATTAATACTCAAAGCCGATGAAATTTTGGTAAAACTTTCCGCTTCATAAGGATTATCAATCATGGCAGGTGAAGCACCAGAAGCAAGTAAGACATTGGCTGTATAGTTGGCTGCAACGCTATTGGTAATGCATTGCACAAGAGGCGTCTTTGCCTGCATGTTTTGCCAAGCGTCAATTACCTGCTCAATCAAAGTCGATGCTGATGTCATGTTATTATCCTTATTAAGCCAAAGTGATTGTAGATTTAGTGAGTAAAATAATGATCTTGATGCTTACATCTTTGGCAAATTAAAGAAACATAATCTGCCGCATCATAATCAACACTTAAATCATTTGAACCACAATGCATACAGCGTTTAACTGAATAAAAGTTTAATCGAGGTTCAATTTTTCGCCATGCTTTCCAGACAGGTTGGACAAAGATTTGTTCGTCGTAGCCTAAGAAGCGGTTAAGTAAAATATAACTCATTTTACTGTAGGGAATATTGTGAGGGCGAGGCAACATTGAGGTTTCCCACTTTTCAGCTAAGGCTCTCTCGCGATATTGCTCTAAGGTTTTCTTTAACAAATTGGTATTAATAAATTTTTCATTACGCGGCTGTAGGGCTTTCTGTTTATAAAGATACTCAAGTGCGGTTTGAATTAAATAATAAATCTGACCAATTGCCAATGAATCCATTAAACGATAGCAAAAAGTTTGGAAATTTGAGCTTCCTGCAATTTGAATGCCCCAAGTTCGGCAATAGAACTGCATAAACTGAATAATCTCTTGATAGAGCACCTGAAAAAGTACGTCTTTTACTTCATCAGCACTACGAAACGGAATACCAAGACTTAAATTTTCATAAAACCAGTAGCGTAATTGCTGGGCTACACTAAATAAACTTGGGTCACTATAACCATCTAAGCGAATGTTTAAATAAAAGCACTGAGGTTCATCCGCTTGATCTTGGGCGTTTAAAATTCCATCTTTATGGAGTTGTTTAATCAGATAGTTTTGAAAAATCCAATTTGGTGTAATGGACTGATATTTAATTTTGTCCCAGTGAATATATTCGTCATGAGCAACATCGTCTCGTGCATAGTCGTCGAGCAGGCTAAGTAAAAAAAGTTTATGTAAAAAACTGAGCTGTTCCAGACTACGTTGAGGTTGCTCTTTTGACTTAAACTGGCGTTGTTCTTGTAGGCGTGTTTGCTGTAAAAGCTTTTTTCGTTGTTTTGTGCATGTTTCACAATGACAAGTCATTTTCGTATCTTTAAATACACGGTGCTGACAATGACTGCATTCATGAAACTGAATGTCTTGTTCAAATTGCTCGGCATCTACCCAGTACATTGAAGCTTGGCAGAGAGGACAATGGCTACTTTCATCTAGCTGTTTCTGTAGAATTTGTAAGACCATTTTGCTCCGAACGTTTAAAACTATCATGATTGACTTATTATACACAGCCGCATTGCCGATAGCTGAGATTGTCTTTTTGTTTGATGCAAAAATAGAAAACCTAAAATCTTTATTATGATTTTAGGTTTTCATAAGGGATTAAAATTTAAAATTAAACAGGGCACGGCAAGCTCTCATCATTCTGTCCAAGCTTTTTGGCATTAATAAGGGCCTGCACTTTTTTACTTGGTAATTTTACTTTACCTAAAGCGTCGTAAGTATTGACGATAGAAGTTACCTCCTGAGCAGTCATTGAAATACCTTCTGCAGATAAAAACACCGCAATCACATGGTGATCGAGACCTGCTGCGTTTAGATCATGAATCGCTTTAATATTTTCTAAACGATGAAAATGTGCTTTTAATTCCATACTGACACCTCTTGTTCTGATTGAAATAATTATATTGGTGTATTAGTGAAGGCAAGAACCATGCCCAAAATGTAAGCTGACTCTAAAAAATGTTAAAAGCTGAAGTTGTTTTATTTTTATTGTATAGATTGATTATATAAGCAACGATTATCGTAAATTTGGTCTAATCTGTGCTAATAAAAGACGATTCTAATTTGAAATGTATAAATGAAGTCCCATTAATTTTATAAAGGTAAACAAACACGGTATGTATGAATGTGTATGATCAAGTTCATAAAATTCGTACAACGGTTTCCGAAAAGTATATAAGGAATAAAGATGAATATTGCGGCGCAGCCTCCAGTTCAGGCAGATCAAACAGTTTATTTAAAAGATTATCAAAAACCTTCGTTCTTGGTTGAATCCATTAATCTTGATATTCAAGTATATGATGACAAAACAATTGTTGATTCAACATTAGTCATGAAGCGTCAAACTGCTGGAGATTTGGTGTTATTGGGCCGTGATCTTGAGTTGCAATCTATTCAGCTCAATGGTCAAGATCTTACTCCTGCACAATATTCACTCGATAGTGAACAACTGGTGATCACTGATGCACCAGATGAAGTCATTTTACAGACTCAAGTGATTATTCATCCTGAAACCAACACTCAGCTTGAAGGTTTATATAAAGCAGATGAGTTGTTTGTAACCCAGAATGAGCCTGAAGGCTTCCGTAAAATCACGTTCTATCCAGACCGTCCAGATGTACTTTCAGTCTTTACGACACGTGTAGAAGCAGACAAAAAATATCCAGTGTTACTTGCCAATGGTAATTTGCTTGAAACAGGTGAGGTAGGTGAAAACCGCCACTTTGCGATCTGGCAAGACCCGACTAAAAAACCAAGCTATTTGTTTGCTTGTGTCATTGGTGATTTAGCTGTTCTTAAAGATCACTATACGACTTCGGAAGGGCGTGATGTTGCTCTAGAAATCTATGCAATCGAGAAAGACATTCCAAAATGCCATATCGCGATGGAAGCCTTAAAGCATTCAATGCGTTGGGATGAAGAACACTACGGTCGTGCTTATGACCTCGACAACTATATGATTGTTGCGGTGAGTCAGTTCAACATGGGTGCAATGGAAAATAAAGGTTTAAACATCTTTAATACTTCATGCGTACTTGCCGATGAAGAATACACAACTGACGCAGCAATTATGCGTGTGCAGTCTGTGATTGCCCATGAATATTTCCATAACTGGACAGGGAACCGTATTACTTGCCGTGACTGGTTCCAGCTATGCTTAAAAGAAGGCTTAACGGTTTTCCGTGACCAATCTTTCTCTGAAGATTTACAATCTGCTGCGGTTCAACGTATTGACGATGTCGCAGTACTTAAATCGCATCAATTCCCTGAAGATGCTGGACCATTGTCGCATCCACCACGTCCAGATCACTTTGTAGAAATTAATAACTTCTATACAGCGACTGTTTATGAAAAAGGTGCGGAAATTAACCGCATGATGTCTACTTTGTTAGGCAAAGAAAAATACCGTAAGGGAACAGACGAATACTTCCGCCGTCATGATGGACAAGCCGTAACTGTAGAAGACTGGGTTGCTGCATTATCTGCAGGTTCAGGTGTCGATTTGTCTGCATTCTTAACTTGGTATAACCAACCAGGTACACCAAAGCTTGAAGCAAAAGGTGAATATGATGCAGCGGCACAAACATACCGTTTAAGTTTTAAACAAAGCCTAAAAGCACATCCTAAATATCCAAACTTAAAAGCTGTTCCAATTCCTGTGGCTTTAGCGCTATTTAATGCTAAAACAGGCGAGCAATATACATTACACAGTGACAGCTTATTCGTAAATGATGTTAAAGATGGTGTGTACTTGTTTGATCAAGACGAAGCAACAATTGAATTCACAGGTGTGACTGAGCAACCAGTTGTGTCATTGCTGCGTAATTTCTCAGCTCCGGTAAATCTGGTATTTGATTATAGTGATGAAGAATTAGCATTCTTAATTCAACATGAAACAAACGGCTTTAACCAATGGCAAGCAACGCAAACCTTGCTTGAGCGTATTTTGCTAGAAGACCATTCTGCAGATGCATACATTCAAGCTATTCAGAGCACTTTGCCGGAGTTGGTTGGTCGTGACCCGCTTTTAGCATCACGTTTGTTTGATGTACCAAGTGAAGGTTATTTGGGTAGTCGTATTGATCAGAACTATGCACCAGCCGATATTCATGTAAAGCGTGAAGCCTTGCTTAATCGTTTAGCACAAGAGTTGGGTTCATTCTGGAAAGATACTTATCTTACCCTTGACCCAGACTTGCAAAAAGAATTCTCGTTAGCCATGGGTGTTCGTGCATTAAAAAATATCATGTTGATGATGATGGCTCGTCAGGGCGACCAAACTGCATTTGAATTAGCACATGTTCAATACCAAAACACAGGCAATATGTCTGAACGTTTAGGTGCCTTACGTGTATTGGTTTGGCAAAATGCACCTCAAGCTCAAGAGGCACTTGCTGATTTCTATGATCGCTTTAAAGATGAAGCCTTGTCTTTAGATCAGTGGTTTATGATTCAAGCTGCAAACCCAAATGCGACAACAGAAACAATTGAGTACCTTACTCAACATCCAGACTATGATTTAACAACTCCAAACCGTATTCGTGCGGTAAGTGGTGGCTTGTCAAATAATCCAGAAAATACTTGGGGCTTTGGTGTCGCTCACTTTATTAACCTTGCAGAATATCTTGACGAGAAAAACCCGATTTTAGGTTCACGTCTGTTACAGGTGTTATCTCGTTGGTATACGCTTGCAGAGCCTCAGCGCTCTCAAGTACAACAAGCTTTACAAGCATTGCAGCCTAAAGTGAAATCGAAAAATGTTTCTGAAACTTTAAATAGCATGCTGAGCGTTTAATTATTTAAATTTACTAAATAAAGGTCTCTAAAGAGGCCTTTATTTTTTTATATCTCATAGCTCTTCAATATTTAAAATAAATAAAACTATCCTTGTTATAGTTCATCTGTAGATCATTTTTTATCATTTTATTTTTATATAAATTATAATCTTTAATAGTTTTCTGAAGGTGCACTTTTAAGAAATAATATAAAATGAAAATTAAAGAGATAAATAATATAAAAAATAAATTGGCTCGTAAAAATTATTTAATTTTTTAAAGTTAGCTAAATTTTGAAATATTTATTTAAATTTATCTTAATATTTTTTCTAGTGTTTTTATTAAAATTATTTAAATCAAATATTTATATTTTGTAAATATTGTTTTTTTGTATCCGTAAGATAGGTTTAGGTAAATTTGTTTTATTGATTAGAAATTAAAATAATAACGTGAACATGCATTTTATTTATTTTTATGTATTATGTTGGAAAGTAGGATAAAAAAATAAGCTTTAAAAGAGCAGTCAAATAAAAATGATTGTAAGAATAAGGGTTAAATTTTTTATATCTATTAATTCGACAATTTAGTTTAAAAGGTTTTGGCCATGAAAAAGACTTTTATTTATTTATCAGCAGTTGTTGCAGGAGTATTTTCTCTCAATGCGGCAAATGCAGCTACAGCAACAGGTACATTAACTGTTAGAGCAACAGTAACGAATAGTTGTGTATTGAATACCTCTGCAACTGGCACGACAACAAATGCCGTTTTAGACTTTGGTACTTTAAGTTCACTTGCTGGCAATGTTGATGCAGATACCACAACGACTGGTGGTACCTCAATTAAAGTCCTTTGTAATAATACTGTGCCATGGACTTTGTCATTTGATGGTGGTCAGAATGTTTTATCAACACAACGTCGCATGATCGGTGGGGCGACTAGCAATGAATATATTCCTTACAACCTTTTCTCTGACACAGGACGTGCCACAGCAATTGGTATTGCAACGACTGCCTACAGTGGAACCGGAACGGGTAATGTTCAAACTATAAATGTATATGGTCGTATTCCTGCAGGAACAACTTTACCAAGTGCAGGTAACTATGTTGACAGTGTGACTGTCACGGTAACTTATTAATTTGCATAAATTAGAATTACGTTAGCCCTTTTGAAAGGGCTAATACATTAAAAAGTTATATTTGAGCAAATCATGAAAAAAAATATTTTTATTATTATGGGATTATTCTTATCTTTATCTAGCTCTATTAACGCCGCAACAATCCGTCTTTCACCTGTAAATGTAGAAATATTAAGTAATCAAAATGCTGCTTCAATTAGTTTATATAACCAGTCAAATGAAAGTGCTGATTTGCAGGTGCGTGTATTTGAGTGGAGACAAAATGCTGGGCAAGATCAACTAATCCCTACGGATGATATTGTAGTTAGTCCACCATTTTTAAAACTACAACCTAGTGACTCTTATAACTTACGTGTAGTTAGAATTAACCCAGAACCTATTTCTGGTGAAAAAACCTATCGTATTATTATTGATGAGTTACCCAAACCAATTGATAGCCGTAAAGCAGCTCAGGGAGTAAATGTATTACTTCGCTCATCATTACCTGTATTTGTAGTAAATAAAGATGCGATTACCAAACTGAGTTGGAAAATTGATGTTAACCAGAACACACCTTCTTTAAATATTAGCAATATAGGTAACCGACATGCGCTGTTAAATAGTCTAATGCTTATTGATACAACAGCAAATAAAAGTTATCCCATTAAAGTAAATACTGTGAATGGTTATATTCTTGCGGAGAAGTCGAAAAGTTACTCGATTAGTAACTTTACCTACCAACCAAATCATAAATACAGCGTATCTCTAACAGTTAATGGTAAGAAAACCACACTTTAAGAGGCTTATATGAAATACATTATAGGTGTCTTATGTGTTGCGTATTTTCCTGCATATTCTTTTGCCGAACAGTTACTAGATCATACGAATACTGCAGTTCCCAGTGTTCCTAAATCTGTAGGTAGCAATGGTGAATATACACAAGTAGGAGCGAATGAGCAGGAGCAAGATCTTAATTTCATTCATCTATTTTTAAATGTTTCGATTAACTCAAATGCTAATGAAGATTTGGTTGCAGTAAAGCAATCTAAGGATGGAAAACTATATATTCGATCTAGCACTTTAAAAACTTTAAGACTAAAAATGGATGAACATATCCCAGATAATCAGTGGGTATGTATTAATGATCTAAACGGAATCCAGTTTAAATATCTAGAGAATGAGCAGTCTTTAAACTTAAAAGTTCCGTCGAACATGTTAACGGGTTATTCAGTTGACTTAAGTAGTCAGCAGGTCACTAGCCCGCATTTGCTAAAGATGAAGCCCTTAAA